>NZ_DAFZ01000075.1:23844-26260 GCF_002498065.1 Methanoculleus sp. UBA208
GGCGGGAGTTTGAGCACCGCCAGGTGCGAAGGGAAACCCTGTTTATCCTCCGGCTCCAAACTATTCCTGAGATTGGTCGATGAAGACAAACACCACCACACCCGGATCTGAATCACGCCTCTGGATAGCGGTTCCTGCAGTCTCATTCGGTGGAATCGGTATTGGGTTGCTGCTCTCGTCTTTCGGCTTCCCGTACGCCGTCTGGGCGGGCATCGCAGGATGTGTGGCCGCCTCGTGCATCCTCTGCTACCAGGCCTACCTCAAGCCGCGGCGGGACCTCGTCTCGCTATTTGCGCCGCTCTTTGCGTTTCTCATCTTTATCATGCCCAACGAGTTCAGTTCGGGCGCGATTGTGCAGACGGTATTCGCGGCGACAATCACCCTCCTTGTGGTTCGGGTAGAAAAAATGTTTAATGCGCCGAAACTACAGAAGAAAACTATGAAGCAGCTGTTAAACGAATACATCGATCGGCTTGAGCCGTACCTCTCCCTGATCGACGAGGAGACCGGGCACCTGGTCGCACAGTCCCTGCTGACGTATAAGTTCGGGCTCTACGAGAACGTTGCAGCGAAGAGCACGGAGGCGCTTGCCCGGCTCGACGCGATCTCCCCGCATCCCGGCACGCTGGAGCGCGCCCTCCTGATCCTCCGGGAGCGTGCCGGTGGTTTTGCCGATTCCCGGGTGACGGTTAACCCCGAGCACTCCTTCACGGAGGCGGACTACGATAATCTCGCCATCCGTCTCCGCCCGGACCAGATAGAGGACCCCACCGTGCTCGATCTCGACAACGCGCTGATCCTGCTCTACGCCGTCGGGATCGAGACCTCCCCCAATGACGAGCAGGCGCTGGAAGAGCACCAGCGCTTCATCATCCAGATCCTGGAATCGTATAAAGAAAAACTGGCTGCATGACCGAACTGACCGAAGGCGACATCTTCCGGGGTCTCATAACGGTAGCGGCGCCGATCGTGGCCGGGAACGTGCTGCAGAGCGGCCTCGAACTGGTCGACCTTTTCTTTGTCGGCCGGCTTGGATCGGAGGCTATCGCGGGCGTCGCCATGAGCACCTCGATCGTCATGGTGCTCATGACGATCATCATCGGCATCGTCACCGCGAACACCGCCTTCGTCTCGCGCTACTACGGGGCGAGGGACTACGATATGGTGGCGAAGGGCGTCTCGCACACCCTCATCCTCGGGCTCGTATTCTCGATTCTCCTCAGTGTCGTGGGCATCCTCTACGCCGAGGATATGCTCCTTCTCCTCGGCGCCGAACCGAACGTTGCACTGCTCGGGGCTTCCTACCTGACGGTCCTCTTTACCGGCAGCGTGACGCTGGTCGAGCTCTGGGTGATCAACTCCTCGTTTCAGAGCTGCGGCGACGCCACGACGCCGATGCTCCTCGTGGTTCTCGCGAATATCCTCAATATCGCCCTCGACCCGCTCCTGATCTTCGGCTACGGGGCAGTCCCCGCCTGCGGCGTCGCCGGGGCGGCCTACGCCACCATCATATCCCGGAGCGTGGCGTTCGCCATAGCGTTTGCCCTCCTGCTTTCGGGACGGTCGCCGATCCCCTTCTCGTTCCGGACGAAGTTCGAGTTCTCGCTCGCGTGGAGGCTTATTCGGGTCGCCGTCCCGAACTCCGTTCAGTCCGGGCTCAGGAGCGTGACGTTCCTTGTGATGATGGCGATCGTGGCGGTCTTCGGGACCGCGGCCCTCTCCGCCTACGGCATTGTCGGGCGACTGGAACTCGTCGCGCTCATGCCGGGGTTCGGGATCGCGACCGCAACCGCCGTGATCGTCGGCCAGAACCTCGGCGCGAAGAAACCCGAACGGGCGGAGGCGGGCGTGAGGCTCTCCGCGCTCATGAACGGCGGGTTCATGGCGCTCATGGGAGCGATCTTCTACCTCGCCGCGCCCGCGATCGTCGAGGTCTTCGACCCGAGCGGTGCGAGCACGGAGATCGGCGTCTCCTACCTGCAGACGGTCGCACCGTTCTACGTCTTCATCGCCGTCGCGATCATCCTCGGGTTCGCACTCAACGGGGCGGGGGACACGAAGAAGCCCATGTATGCCACACTCTTCTCCATGGTCCTTTTTCAGGTCCCGCTCGCCTGCATCCTTCCAGGTCTCCTCGGGATCGGGATTACCGGTGTCTGGCTCGCGGTGATCTGCGGGATGATCTTGCAGATGGGTATGCTCTTTGCGATGTACCGGCATGGGGGCTGGAAGTCGACGGTGATATGAGGGTGGGAGGATTGTCTCTCCTTTGCTTTTCGTTCGAAACCTTTTCACTCTCCATGCATCGTTCACGCGAAGCCCGAAGAGGAGCATTTACAACTAGGGGTTGTCTCCCTAAACACTGCTACCGGGAGGGGGACACCCCCTCCCGGACCCTCCCCCGAGTGGCGATATG
>NZ_DAFZ01000021.1:0-23892 GCF_002498065.1 Methanoculleus sp. UBA208
CGATAGCCACCACGGTCCACTGTACCAGGCTTTTTCAGAGTTCTACAGTTCTGACAACCGGTTGGCGTAAGGTTGGCGCCGCTGAACCCCCTCACTCCCCGACCTTCTTCGTCTTCCTTACCCGCACCGCGACCCCGCGCTTCGACCGGAGCATCTCATCCGCGCCCATCATCGCCCGCCCGGTGGCGATCGCGAGCGGTCCTTCGACCAGCACCTCGTCGCCCTCCCGTATCCGGGGATCGCAGTCGGTGATCCCCGGGGCGAGGACGTCGCCCTGCGGCACGAATTCATCGATCCTGACCCGGTAGCCCTCCGGGATCAGGTCCCAGCCGGCAAACGTCGGGCGGAACAGCCCGGTCCCCGCGTCGACGCTGAAGAGCTGCTGTTTCCCGCGGAGCACCGCCATCTGCATGCTCCTCCCCCGGAGCTGGAGGCCCTTCGTGTTGATCTCTGTTCCGAACTGCCAGGAGACCGTGCCGCGGATGGTGTCGGTCTGCATCCGGCGCTCGTCCTCAAGGGCGGCGTTTAATGCCCGCAGGGAACCCGGGGACGTCGGGTGGCCCTCGCAGGTCACCTCGAGGTCGATGCCACAGGCTTCCGCCGCCATCTCCGCAACCGTGAGCGCCCCGCCCTCAAGGTGGGCGATCACCCGGCGGTAGGGGTGTGCGGCGAAGTAGCGGGTGAGGATATCGGCGATGAAGGTGCACTCCTCGCGGTCCCAGTAGCCGGTCACCGGCACGTCGTAGTGCGCCGCCGGGTAGACCCGTTCGAGTTCTCTCGGCACGAGGCCGAGGGGCGAGGTGACGATCAGTTCGTGCGCCCGCCGGTTCACCGTGTTCATAAAGAGTCGGTGGCTCCGGGAGAGCGAGTAGGGCTTCCGTGCCGAGCAGGGGAGGAGGACCGCGACGTCCGTCCGGGTCGGGACAAACCGCTCGATCACCCGGTCGGCGAACCGCCGAACTTCCGCCCGGTTCTGTGATTCGGCGGTGGCGGCAAGCATCGGCACCGCCCGGGCCACCGGAAGGAAGCGCTCCATAAGAGCGTAGTTCCGGTCAAGGAACCGGAGGATGGCGACCTGTGCGGCGTCCGTGCGGCACCGGGCCTCCATCAGTTCCCGGAGCCTGCCCGCCTCGATGTAGTGCCGGACAAGGGCGAGCTCGCGGTCGAGCGCGAGACGGTTGTGCTGCCGGAGGTTGCCGTCCCGGCATCCCTCGCACCCGCAGACCCCGCTCTCCATCAACGAGGCGGAAAACTCGCCTTCCGGCATGCAGAACCTCTTCTGCGCGGAGGCGAGGTCGACCGCCCGGTAGTCGAAGAGGTCGAAGCCCGAGTAGACGAGGAGGCAGGCGGTCGAGGGGAGCGCCGAGGCCGGGGCGTACCACGCGGTGTCCGGCGGGATCTTCTCTTTTAAGCCGGCAAGCCACGCCGCGGAGCTCCGGGGGTTCTTGAGTGCCGTGTGCCAGTTTGCGACCAGGACGCAGTCGCCCGACTCCGCCGAGGCGGCAAGCGGGTGGACGGCCACCGGCTGCCCCTCGCCGGGGGAGAAGTAATTGCTGACGAATGCCGGGTCCGCGGAGAGCGGAACGTTCGATAGAGAACGCTCGCGGAGCGCCGGGAAGAGGGCGTCCGTATCGAGTGCGGCAGGGAGCGACACGCTCTTCTCACCCTCTTCATAAGTTCCTATCCGTGCGAGGCCGTCGCGCTTCTGCGCCTCATACCTGCTCATGGAACACCTCCGCATCGGGTACCTCTTCAAGGACGAGGGGCACCCACTCCTCACCACACAGGACGGCAAACCGGCTCTCCGGGTGCGCCTCCATCAGGGTCCGGATGCCCGCGCATCCCGACCGGACCATATCGTCGTCCCATTCCGGGACTTCGCTCTGGCCTACCGGGAAGGTCTCCGCGAGTTCCACGGGGTAGGGCCCGAAGGGTGGCTTGAAGTTCAGGACGGTGTCGAACCCGGGAACCTCGCGCCCGTCGAACGAGACGAGCACCCGGTCCCCGAGGGAGATGCGGGGGATGACCTCATGGAACCGGAGCACCTCCGTTCTCCGGCAGGTCTCCGAGCCCCGGTAGAAGAACCGGCGCTTGGAGACAGGATCGTCGCGTTCGAGTTCCACAGCGTGGGCGAGGAGTTCCCGGTAGCCGTCGAGCAGGCGCGGGTGGCCCCGGCACCGCTCGTCGACCAGCTCCCAGAGGGTCCCGTCCTGGATCGCCTGCCGGATGCGGGCGATCTCTGCAAGCGTGACATGCAGGTTGTGGAGGGCGAGCAGCCGTTCCCGGTCGTCGGACTTCCGGAGCTCGTCGGCGGTCATCGAGCGGCAGACCCGGCAGGGGCAGGGGAGTTCCGCAAGCTCGTCGATCTTGAGGCTCCCGTGCGGGGTGATATAACGCCCCTCCCGGGCGAAGAGGGCGTATGCGGCCGAGTCGAAGAGGTCGCAGCCCATCGCGACGGCGAGGGCGAACATCGACGGGTGGCCCGCGCCGAAGAGGTGGACGGCGGTCGCCGGGGAGAGACCGCGTTTCGCCGCGAGGACGACCTGCACGAGTTCTTTGTAGCGGTAACTCTCCATCAGCGGCACCACGGCGCCGATAGGAGCGAAGGTGAAGTCGAGGTCCTGGACGGCCCGTCCCGCCTCCTCGCGGAGGTCGGTGAAGATGCCGCCCTGCACCGGCGCCGCCAGGTTCGCGTCGGGGAAGAGAGCCTGTGCCTCGCGGATCCGCTCCATCGTTACCGCGAGTTCCCGTGCCGCCCTCTCGGGGCCTGCGTCCGGCGGGGTGGGGATGTCCAGGGGGACGACGATATCGCTTCCTATCGCCTGCTGGAACTCGAGCGTGTCCCGGTTGCTCACCTCGACCTCCCCGTAGACGGAGAGCTGAAACGATCCCGAGTCGGTCATGACGACGCCGTCGAAGTCGAGGACCTTATGAAGCCCCTCCGCAAGCGCCCGGTCGTGGTATTCCGTGCTCCGCCTGAAGATGTAGGCGTTCGTGATCAGCGCTTCGACGCCCATCTCCTGCATCTCGCGGGGGGTTACCAGGGGAAGGTGGGGGTTGACGACGGGAAGGAGCGCGGGCGTCCGTACCGTTTTGTCGTTCACCCTCAGCCTGCCGACCCTTCCCGCGATGTCTTTGTGTATGACCTCAAAAGTAATTGCCATTCGGGTTAAACCGCCTTTTCTTCGAATATCTGCCCCTCGAACGTCTGCACGGCAACATCGTCGCGCTTCCAGCACCCGGGCCGGAGCCCGGCCTTGACGCAGGTCTGGTCGAGGAACTCTCTGCTGCTCCAGCCGTACTCGGTCGGGACCTGCGGGAGGAGAAGGCCTCCGGTCCCGAGGCCGCTGATGATCAGGCCGTGCTTCCCGACCTCGACACAGCCGGGGCGCTCTTCCGGCGGGCAGTCGAGCGGCCGGGGAAGCGTGAGCACCGTCACCTCGAGATCGAGGTCGGCGAGTTCCGACCGCGATACCGGGGGAAACCGGGGATCTTCGAGAGCAGCCGATACGGCCGCTTCAAGGATCGCGTCGCCGAGCGGCCTCGTCGGGTACGGGAGGCCGATGCATCCGCGGAGGCGTCCCTGCCGCTTGATCGTGACGAAGACGCCGCGCTTCTCCAGAAAGACCTGGGGAAGAGCGGGCAGCTCCGTCCATTTGCCGTCGACGGCTTTCTCGATGGCTTTGCGTGCCAGACGAACTGCCGTTCTGCCTTCTTCCGGGGTCAGCATTTCCATCAAAATGGGTCGTATGATATTGAATACTTTTAGTCTTTATCTGGAGAAGAGAGAGAGTTAGCGTCGGTCGCAGGAATTCTGACCGGTCCGGTGATCGAGCAGGGTGCGTTGCCCTCGGGGCGCACCAGAACGGTCAGGGCCTCGTCTGCAGGGACGGGGCGGTCGAGGCAGAGCCGGATCGTGCACTCCTCTCCGGAGAACAGGAGGGTGCCGCCCCCGGGCACTGCCGCCGACCACGTTCCCGGCCCCGGGAGAGAGCTCCCGGAAAGCGTGAGGATCTCGAGGTAGGTTCCTGTCATGACCGTAACGGTGGCCCGGGAGAGGTCGACGCACCCGCTTTCCCCGGTATGGACGACACGGAAAGCGAGAGTATCGATGTACGTCCCGGGGAGTCCCGGGACCGATGAGGAGCCGGTGACTTCCCCGGCCGGCGCAAGACGCGGTTCGCCTGCGGCCAGGACCGGGTCTGCGCCCGAGTCGGGTGAGGGTCCGCTGTCCATAGCGCTCGCCCCGAGCGAGACAAGCGAGAAAAGTGTGGTGACGGCAACGAACGCCGCGAAGATGACCGCAAGCTCCAGGTGTGTATAGGCCTCGCTCCCCCCCATGGTAACGCCAATGGTAAGACCCGGGAACGAGTATATAAATTTATCCCGGTGACGGGAAGATGCGCGGTCGGTTCGGGGGCCTTCGCAGAGCGTCCGCAGTGCCCGGCGGTTGCGGGAGAGTCCGGGCAGGATACCCGTACGGCTTTATATTCTCACCACAAAATATTATAAGGGAGAGGGAGAGTGCGGCCGACGGTGGCACATCCTGTGCTGCTGAGGAAAGTCCTCCCACCGGCCAGACACGCAGCCGCATGCAAGTGCGGGTGGCGAGAGTCACGGCAATGACACAGAAACGACACGGCCCGCCGTCAGTGATGAAACGACCGAGCCCTCCGTCCGGGGGGCGAGAGGCGCGGGTTTCCGCGCACTTCGTTGAACGTAGCGGCGGGATACGATGAAACGGTGAATCCCTGCGGGTGCAAGCCAGAATCGGGCATATGGATCGTCTGGTATCCGCCCAGGTATGGCGCTTAGCTGAATGCCGCACAGAACAGAAGGAGGCTTACTCCTCCCACTCTTCATAATGAAACGCTTTTATGCTAGTTCAACCACCCTTTGGTTTCAGTTCGATCTCCTCAAACGTCACGACATGCGAGTCGAAGATGTCGCCACGATCGTTTACGAAGAGCTGGACGAAGATCTCGGCGGGTGCGTTCTCCATGGATATAACGTCCCCATGCTCGGCTTTGATGTCGAAACCGAGGGCCTCCAGTTCGTTCCGGACGGCATCCCGCGTGTAGTAGGTCGAGAGTATATCCCTGACCTTTGCAAGGACGTTCTGCTGCTCCTCCTCTTTTGCGGCCATACTGCCTTCATGCGCCCCGGGGTATATTAACCTCTCCGGGAGTTACACAGGCAGGTATATATGCATAAAAATTACCTATAGTAATAATATGGAGATACCCACCCCGGCCGAGCTGCGGGAGAAACGGCTCCGTATGGGCTTAAAACAGGCTGATGTGGCCCGCATGGCCGGCATCAGCCAGTCCATGGTCGCGCGGATCGAGGCGGGCAGCGTGGACCCGAGGGTGAGCACGCTTGCAAGAATCGTGGAAGTCCTGCAGGCAGCTGAAAACTCGGCAATCACGGCGGCCGACGTGATGAACGCACCCGTGCTCTCCGTTGCCCCGGACGACCCCGTCAGCCGTGCCGTCGAGATCATGGGCCAGAACGGCATCTCCCAGCTGCCGGTGCTCGAGAACGGGGTGCCGGTCGGGTGCATATCCGAGTCGGCAATCATGAACGCCATGGAAGAAGGGGGACTCCACCAGACGCACCGGAAACTGGTGCAGGACTACATGGAGCCCGGTTTCCCGACGGTTCCCCCGACGGCGCCCATCGATACGGTCGTCCATCTCCTGCACCACAGCCACGCAGTCGTTGTTATCGAGAAGGGGAAGGTGCAGGGTGTGATCACCAAGCACGACCTGATATCATTGATCACCTGATTTTTAGAGCAGCGAGACCAGGTCCCGGAGAACCGCTTCGGGATCGTCGGCCTTGACCACGCTTGAGGCGAGGAGGACGCCGCAGGTCCCGAGGTCGACGGCGATCTTCACGCATTCGCCCGACTGGATGCCTGCTCCGGTCAGGACTTTCACGTCCGGGTTCACCGTCCTGACGGCGTTGACGGACCGCTCGATGATCCCCGGGTCGGCCTTCGAGACCGAGACCCCGCTCCCGATCAGTTCCGGGGGTTCGACCGCCACGTAGTCCGGCCCGAGCGCTGCGGCGGCGGCGCTCGTCAAGTCGTTGTTCGTGCAGACGACCGACTCGAGGTGGAGCCTCCGTGCAGCCTGGACGCAGGCGTCGATATCAGCCAGGGTGAGGCGGCGCTCGGAGTGGTTGATCAGGGTGCCCCGCGCGCCCGCCGACCGGACGGCTTCAGGGAGAATATGGCCGGTATGGGCGCCCGGGGTGATCGCGTCGATATGCTGGGCGTAGACGGGTATCGCGTAGTGGTGGCTCATCGGGTGGATCTCGGTGAAGACCGGCGCGATGCCGATGACGGCGCCGCTCTCTTTCGCCACGGTCTCGGCCGCAGCGGCGATCCGGTGAGCGTTACTGCCCATACCTTCCTGATAGGTCTTGAGGTTGACCAGAACAAACGGTGAAACCATACTTATTACCTCATAACTAATTGATACGTACTATCTCTCGTTGCAAACACTCGCGAGATTTGTTAATTTATCACGGGGATGATAATACCTGCGCACGATCTCGCGTGTGATATTAAATCGTTAGATTAAACTCCCCATGCGATAAGCGTTTTTCGTATGGGAAAAAAGCCTCATCGTTGCCACCCTTATAGCAAAAAACGGAAACCAAGTCGCTCAACACTTTCAACCGCCTATAGAAAGTTCGAGCGGTTCTCGACGCATCATCCCATTGCCTCAGTTGGTCTGTATCTCTTTATCTCACTTGTTCTCTTTAGAATCGCACTCTTCGACCCTTCTTTCCGTATGCATACCCATATCGATGAGATCCATTTCTGGATTGCTGTCATAGCAATGATCATGGTTTTCGTTGCGCTGTTATCTGTTCGCGCTTGGTGGAAGCGACAGGTACCGGATTTTCACATCAAAGGAACTGGCGACATGACGTGGAAGAACCGATAGATGTTGATGAGAATACCCCAAACTTCCTCTTTTCAGTACAGTAGTTCGCATGAAAATCATGGTTAAGTTGGAACTGAGGGATTGTGTTTACTGGCGCTCCGAATATGGGGTTCCATCGGCTATCGCCCTGCACTGCCCTCGCCCCTTGGGGGGGCGGAACGACTTCCCCACGGGGGAAGGAGTTTGAGCACCGTCAGGTGCGAGTGAGGAGGCCGAAGGCCGGGTGGGGTGCGACGGTTCGTCAGAACCGGAGCTTGAGAAGACCGGAGGTCTTCGAGTGGGGGTTACACGCCTCCTTTATGGGGTGGAGACAGGGGAGGGGGGTATGCCCCCCTTCTCACCTGACGGTGGTCGAGCTCCGGTTCTACGAACCGTCGCACTCCGCACCCTTCGGGTGCTCATGCTCCGGCCGTCCCGCCCGTCGCACTCCCCGTCAGCCCCACCTCGCACCTTCGGTGCTCGAACTCCGCTCCTCGCACCTTCGGTGCTCACGTTCGCTTTCGCTCACGCCTCGAAACCCTGCGGGTTTCTCGAACTCCGTCCTTTCAGGACGTCGTTCTCCGGAGCGTCGTTCCCCCAATGGCGATATCCCTACGATCCAGCGTACCGGACAAGCCTGAGAAGAACCACTCCAAAATGAATGCACTATTTCTGCATCAGACGTCACTATTTCCATTGATCGAACCTGTGATCGACGCGACCTCAGAACGCCTTCACTACTGGGTGTCTGGGAATGACATTCCGTCATCAAAATTACGCGGGTATTTCTGAACCCGCCCTGTCTCGTGGTCGGCAGGATAAGCGAATTTAGGAGAAACTTGACAGAAGCTTACTCCTCAATCCCCCTAACAAAATGCCCGCCGGTGATGCCCCCGAGCGCCCGCTGTTTCACCTCGTCCTTGAGCCCGGGGAGGACGCCCGGCTCCCGGCGGCCCACCGCATCGATCCCCGCCCGGTAGAGGCGGGCCATATCCCCGGCGTAGCGGGCCCCCCTTCCCCGTGCGTCGATGGCGACGGCGTCGATGCCCATCCCTGCGATCCGGGGCAGACGGTCGATAAGACAGGTTTCGACGGCGTTGGCGATGTAGGTCCTCCCCTCGCCGTCGCACCGGAGCGGGAAGACGCGGTTGCGCCCGTCCTGGAGACCCAGGAACTCTTCCCCGGAGACCGTCGTCGCCAGCCTATCCTCGGTCACCATCGCCTCGATGTTGCCCTGCACGAGCACCTCGAGTTCAGGGGTGCTCCCGAACGACTCCGCGAGCGCTGCAAGGTCGTCGGCCGGGAGTTCGGGGGATGCAGTGCACCGCAAAAGCGGCGCGAGTTCCGCGGCGGTGCGGTGGTTCCAGAGGTTCAGCCCGGCGGCGCCGAAGAGCGCCAGCCGGGGTTCGGCCCGCCGGACCGCGTCCGCGGCGCCCATTCCGCTCACCATCACCCCGCGGACGCCCGCATCGTAGAGCGACGGGAGGAGGGGGGTCGCCGCGTCGATGAAGTCGCGACGGGTGATCGACGGCCATTTCCAGACAAGGTCCGCACCCTCCTCACGGCAGGCGGCGGCTTCTTCGAGGAGGCCGCGGGTCGCCGGGGTGCAGGGCTCCAGGTAGACGGTGCGGGCACCGCCCCGGACGGCGGCCTTGGCACCCTCGAGGGTGTCGGTGTAGACCGAGACCGACGGGAGCCGGGGTTTCCGGTGAGAACCTGCCGGCCGTTCCATCCCGGCAATCGCCGCCCCGGTTCGTTCCCGGGCCGGCTGCACCGCATCCGGCCCCGGTCGCCGTGCGGCGAGCACGGCCTCCTTGACCCTCTCCAAAAACGTTCGCCGGACCCTGTTCAACTCCCCGAGCGGCGCAAAGAGCCCCCCCGGATACCGGAGATCCAGGTTTCTGATCGCAAACGGCGTCCCCCCGGTCTTCCCGAACTGCTCCGCGATCTGCTCTCCGGTAAGCGGCCGGCTCCGTGCCGGCTCCATCCGAAGGTCCGGGCGGTAGCGCACCCGCAGGGGTTCGCCGCCGGTTGGGTCGATGACCGCCTCCAGGCAGGGTGTGCCGTCCTCCCAGGCGACCGTCACATCGAGCGGCAGCGGCTGCAGGGGTTTTTCCATGACCCGTTTTGCCCGCTCCTCGAGGTCCGCGCTCCTCGTCAGGAAGACCCGGGCGCCGACCGCGACAGGCGCGGGGACGCTGAGCCTTACTATGCCGCGGCGGACGGCGGGGGCGCCGCGGACGACCGCCCCCACGTCCTCTTCGGGGTCGTCGGTGCAGAAGGCCAGCCCGTCGCCGGAGCGGGGCGCGAGATCGCCCGTGAGGCGCACGGCGGCCTCCTGCCTCCGGGGGTCGTAGCCGATAGCCGTGCCGAGCGGAACGCCCCGGTTCCCGGGCCGGTCACGGGCCATGATGTCGCGGGCGCCGAGGATGTAGCCCTCCGTGAACTCCCGGTTGAACGCGAGCGCGAGGTCCCGCATATCCTCCCGCGAGGGGGACCAGGCCTCCCCGGCGGCGATCGCATCGAGGGCACGCCGGTAGATGCCCGTCACCGTGGCGACGTACCCCGCCGAGCGCATCCTCCCCTCGATCTTGAGCGACGCCACCGGTGTACGGGCGAGGAGGTCGAGGCGCGGGTATACCGAGAGATCCCGGGTGGAGAGCAGGTAGCGGTCCTCTGCGGGCACAACACGGAGGTCCTTTGGGCGCCCAAAATCGTCCGTCCCGGCGGTCACGAGCCGGTAGGGCTTCCTGCACGGCTGGGCGCACATCCCGCGGTTCCCGCTCCGCCCCCCGATGACGGAGGAGAGGAGGCACTGGCCCGAGTAGCAGTAGCAGAGCGCTCCGTGGGCGAAGACCTCGATACCGATCCCCTGCGTCCCGGCATCGGCCGCGATATCCTCGATCTCGGATAGAGTGAGTTCCCGCGCCAGCACCACGCGGGAGAACCCCTCCCGTGCCGCCCGGACCACGCCTTCCCGGTTGTGGATTGCCATCTGGGTCGAGGCGTGGAGGGGGAGGTCCGGGACCGCCTCCCGGGCGAGCGACGCCACCCCGGTGTCCTGAACCAGGACGGCATCGACCCCGGACTCGTAGAGCCAGAGGAGGTAACGGGCCACGTCGGGGAGTTCGGCGTCCCGGATGAGGGTGTTCACGGTGACGTAGACCCTGACTCCCCGGAGGTGTGCGTAGTCGACGGCGGACCGGAGCTCCTCGCCGGAGAAGTTCGCCGCGTAATGCCGGGCTCCAAAACGCCTCCCGGCAAGGTAGACGGCGTCGGCGCCGGCGGCAACCGCTGCGGCCAGGGCCTCCGGCGACCCGGCCGGCGCAAGCAGTTCCGGCGACCCGGATCCCTGCTGGTGATCGTGCAGCATCTGTCAGGTACAGTCGCCCCGCCGGCCTATATACTCCACCCCGGCAGGAACGGGTATCCTTTTGGGGCAGTAGAGCGATGTGAAGAGGAGGCCTGATATGGATCGTGTGGGAATTATCGGCTACGGGCATATGGGCAGCATGCTGGTGAACGGGTTCGTCGCATCCGGTGCGCTCGGCCCCGATGAAGTCGTGGTTGCGTCGAAGAGCCGGACGAGCCTGGACGCGTGCGCCGCAGCATGGCCCGGAATCGGCATCGCTAGAGCGAACAGGGAACTCGCCCGGCAGTGCCGGCTCATCATCCTCGCCGTCAGGCCGCAGGAGACGATGGGCGTTCTCAACGAGATTGTCTCCGTCACGGAGGGGGACGAGCAGATCGTCTCGCTTGCCGCAGGCATCGGCCTTAAGGACCTTGAGGAGCTGTTCCCGGGATCGGTCACCAGGGTCATGCCCACGGTCACCTCCACTGTCGGGCAGGGGACGACGCTGGTCTGCCACGGGCGGCAGGTGGGCATGCACGATGCTCTCCGTGTCGAAGGGCTCTTTTCGTCCATCGGGAATGTAGTGCTCGTCGACGAGACGAACCTCCCGGCGGCCACCCTTCTCTCGAGTTGCGGGCCGGGGCTGCTTGCGGTCATCATTGAGGAACTTGCCGGGGCGACAGCCCGTGCAAGCGGACTCCCGCCGGACCGGGCGCTTATGCTCGCAACGGAGATGGTCGCGGCCACGGCCGCCTACCTCCGGGAGACAGGCGAGGCACCCCGGGACCTGGTCGAGGAGGTTGCGACCGGCGGCGGCGTCACGGAGGCCGGGGTGAAGCGGCTCCGGGAACGGCTGCCGGGTGTCTTCGACGGGGCAGTCGCCGCCATGCTGGAGCGCTACGGTGCGGTGGGAAAGTGACGAAGGCAGCAGCCGCTCACGATCCATAACGACCGCAGGCAGACTTTTAAGTGATAGGGCAGGAATACATCCGGTAAGTATGAAGATCGTCGTCTCTGTGGAGAATGCCGGCGTTATCGATGAGGTGGCGGAGTACAACCCGACATTCATCGAGGTCAGGCTTGACCGGATGGAGGGAGACCCGCTGGACCAGGTCCGTGCTATCCGGGAGAAGACCGCCATCCCGCTGATTGCCACGCTCAGGAGCAGAGAGGAGGGAGGGCGGTTCGTCGGCGATGTTGATCTCTGGGCCCGGATCGTCGGGCCGATCGCGAGGTATGTCGATATCGTGGACGTGGAGGCACGGTATCGGGACCACGCGCCGTTCATCAAGAGCCAGGGGGTCCAGATCCTCGCGTCGCTGCACACGAACGAGATGCCCACCCCGCCGGAGCTCGGGAGGATCGAGGAGATGCTCAGGTCTTATGGCGACATACCGAAGATCGTCGTGAAGCCCCGGACCCGGGAGGACCTCTTCGAACTCCTCATGTTTACCTTCCGTGCCCAGAAACCCATCTGCACGAGCATCATGGGCGCTGAGTTCCGCTACGCACGTGCAATCCTGCCCCTCTTCGGCTCGGAATTCACGTTCAGCCATGCCGGCACCCCGACGGCCGAAGGGCAGTACCATATTCGGGAGATGCGGCAGATTGCGGATTTGTTGAAGTGAGGGGGTAACCGAAAAGTTGTCTGTCGCATACCCAGCGGCTTACTTGGGGGATATCGCCACGCACTGCCTCCGCCCCTGTGGGGCGGAGGAGGAGGCCGGAGGCCGGGTGAGGTGGGGTCACAAGTAGAGCCTTATGGGATAGAGACAGGGGAGGGGGGCGTGCCCCCCTCCCCGTCAGCCGCTCCCCAATGGCGATACTCCCACGGTCCACTGCACCGGGCTTAACTCGATACCCGTTGATTTTTCAATCTTGATCGCTAGAAAACGGCGATTTTTTGCAGGGAACGTGAACCCCGGCTCTCTTCCCCATTTCTTCAGGAACCGGCCCCATCCACACGTTACGCCCATCCCCGGTACTTCGCCTGCTCGAGCATCGCATCCAGAATAACAATCGCGAGCATGCACTCGGCGACCGGTACAACCCGCGGTGCGATGCAGGGGTCGTGCCGCCCTTCGACCGTTATCTCCCGCTCCTCCCCGACGGTATCGACGGTCCGCTGTGCCTTACGTATCGAGGGCGTCGGCTTGACGGCAAGCCGGACGACGATATCCTGCCCGGTGCTGATCCCGCCGAGGACGCCGCCCGCGTGGTTGCTCAAAAACCCGGCTTCGCCGATCTGGTCGTTCATCTCGCTCCCAAACAGCCGTGCGGCGCCGAACCCCTCGCCGAGCTCGACGCCCTTCACCGCACCGATGCCCATCATCGCTCCGGCGATGGCGGCGTCGAGCTTCCCGAACACCGGGTCGCCGAGGCCCGCCGGGCACCCGGACGCCGTCACCTCGACGATGCCACCCACGGAATCGCCTGCATCGCGGGCGGCACGGATCTCCGCTTCCATCGCTTCCGGCTCCGTCGCGGCGTGCACCTCGATCAGTCTCCCGCGGATCGTGATGCCGCAGGGTGCAAGGCAGCGCACCGCCACCGCTCCCGCCGCGACCCGGGCAAGGGTTTCCCGGCCGGAACTTCTCCCGCCGCCGCGGTGGTCGCGGAGCCCGTACTTCGCCTGCCAGGTGTAATCGGCGTGCCCCGGCCGGAAGACGTTCCGGAGCGCGTCGTAGTCCTCCGACCGGACGTCCCTGTTCCTGACGACGAGCGCGATCGGGGCGCCGGTCGTCCGCTCCTCAAAAACCCCTGAGACGATCTCCACCCGGTCGGCCTCCTGCCTCCCTGACTCGAGGGGGCTCTTCCCCGGCCGCCTGCGGTCGAGGTAGGGCTGGATATCCGCCTCCGTGAGGGGGACACCGGGCGGGCAGCCGTCGACGACCACGCCCACTGCCAACCCGTGGCTCTCGCCGAACGTTGTGCACCTGAAGTTTCTCCCGAACGTGTTCATGCAAGCATCTCCCGAACCAGCGCGGGCGAGACCGCAATCCCGGTTATCAGCCGGAACTGCTCCGCCGCCTGGTGGACGAACATCTCCGTGCCGGGTATCGTCTCGCACCCGGCCTCTCTCGCCGCCCGGATGAGCGGCGTCTCCGGCGGCGTGTAGACGAGGTCGAATACGGTCGTCTTCCGCTCGAGGTCGCCCGCGGCAAGCAGGCTCCGGGTGTCGGGCTCCATCCCGACCGGGGTTGCGTGTACCACTACATCGGCGTCGGCTCCTTTGAACCCTTCGAGGCTCCCCCACCGGCAGTTGAAGCGTTCAGCAAGCTTCTGTGCCGCCCCCGCCGTCCGGGAAAGCACCGTCACTTCCATATCGAGCGACACGAGGGCGTAGACCGCCGCAGCCGCCGCACCGCCGGCGCCGAGCACCACCGCCCGGGCGCCTCGCCGGTGGATGAGCGGGATCCGGACCCCCAGCCAGTCGGTGTTGTGACCGTACAACCTTCCGCCGCATCGAACTATGGTATTCACCGCCCCGATCGCCGCCGCGTGATCGTCGATCTCATCGAGATAGCGCATCACGTCGGTCTTGAACGGGATGGTGACGGAGAGGCCTTTTAAGGGAAGGAGCGTTGCGAGGCGGACGATGACTCCCGCATCCGGCCACTCGAGGCGGGTGTAGTGGTAGTTCATCCCGAAGTGCGCAAAGAGCCGGTTGTAGAGGAGCGGGCTTCTGCTGTGGGCGCAGGGGTTGCCGGCGATGGCGCAGAGCCGGAGGTCCGGGTCCCGGTCGAGCATATCCCGGACGGCCGTGAGCCCGAATCGATCAAGGAGAGTATCGCGCTCGCTTGCGTCGTCCGGGGAGATGCCGGCCTCCCCCCTGATCGGCCGGAGGATGATGTCCGCGACCCCGGCGGGAGTGAAGGTCCCGGTATCGATGCATGCATCGGCCGCACCCAGATAAGCCTCCTTCCGTCGGGCGAGGAGCGCGCGCACCTCTTCTTCGGGGGGGAGACCCGTCAGCCCCGGCCGGTCGCTCCCGGCGATCCGCTCATGGACGACTTCGGGCGCGGCCGCTAGAAGGAAGACCGTGCCGTGCCACCGGAGGTCCGCGACGTTAGCCGGGTCGCATACCGCCCCGCCGCCGGTGCCGATCACGCCTTCTGCATTCCTGAGCGACGTGACAACCTCCCGCTCGAGGGCCCGGAAGTGCGGCTCACCGGCCCGGCGGAATATCTCCGGGATCGGCATCGCGGCCCGTTGTTCCACCAGCGCATCGGTGTCGTAGAACGGCAGCCCGAGGCGATCCGCGAGTATCCGCCCGACCGAGGTCTTCCCGGTCCCCCGGAAGCCCACAAGGACGATCTTCACAGCAGCCCCTCCCGGTAGAGCGCTTCCCAGAACCCGGGGAAGGACTTCGCCACGCACTCCGGTTCAAGGATCGCCATCCCTCCGACCGCGAGGCCGAGCACCGCAAACGCCATCGCCGTCCGATGATCGTCGTGCGGGTCGACGGCCACGCCGTGAAGGGGGGCGGGCGTGATCGTGAGGGAGTCCTCCGTAACCTCGACTCCCGCACCCATCCGCCGGAGGGTATCCGACGTCACCCCGACGCGGTCGCTCTCCTTGTACTGCAGGTGCGCAATCCCGGTGATCGTCGTCGGCGACCCTGCCGTCGCCGCCACCGCCGCGAGCGTCTGGACGGTGTCGGGGGAAGAGGACATATCAATCTCGATGCCCCGGAGGGGGTCCGTCCGCTCCACCATCACCGCGTCTCCCCTGGCGGTCACCCGGCACCCCATCGCCTCGAGGGCTTCGAGGAACCGCCGGTCCCCCTGGACCGATGCAGGGTTTAAGCCGGTGACCGTGACCTTCCCGCCGCAGACGGCCGCGACCGCGAAGAGGTATGACGCCGAGGAGTAGTCGCCCTCGACCCGGTAACCCCTCCCCCGGTAGGGTACGCCGCTCTTCACCCGGAACCAGTCGTAGCCTCGCTGCTCGAGGCGGGCGCCGAACCGGAGCATCACGTCCGCGGTCACGTCGAGGTACGACCGGGATGCCGGGGCCGCCGGGAGCGTGAGTTCCACGTCCTCCTCCGCGTACGGCGCCGCCATCAGGATGGATGATATGAACTGGCTGCTGATGCTCCCGTCGATCTCCGTCTTCCCGCCCCGGAGCCTGCCGGAGACCCGGATGGGCGGGAACCCCGGCCGGCCGGTGAACACGACGTCGGCACCGAGGGCCCCGAGCGCCCCGGCAAGGGGGCCGACCGGCCGCTCGAGCATCCTCGCATTGCCCGTCAGCACCACCGGGTGCCGGGCAAGGAGTGCCGCCGAGGTGAGGAGCCGCAGCGTCGTCCCGGAGTTCCCGCAGTCGATGGTCACCTCTCCCGGTGTGGGGAAGGTGCCGCCGCACCCGGAGACGGCGATCTCCTCCGGCAGCCACTCGATCGCCACCCCGAGGCTCTCGAGCCCCCGGGCGGTCAGTTCCGTATCGGCCGCCCGGAGCGGGGCCGCGATGCGCGACTCGCCGCCGGCAAGCGCTGCCGCGATCAGCGCCCGGTGGGTGTAACTCTTGGAAGGGGGGGCCTCAAACGCCGCGTCGACCGGTCCGGTCCTGGATACCCTGACGATCATATCGGCACCTCCATGCGGGCGTAGCACCCGAGTTCCCTGACGGTGGTCATTTCTTTGAGTTCCTCCCTTGCCTCCTGCAGTCCTTCGGAGACCTCCAGATCGATGAAGAATATGTACCTCCCGATGCCCCTGCGGGACGGCCGCGACTCGATCCGGGTCAGGTTGATCCCGCGCCGGGCGAAGACCCCGAGGATATCCGCAAGGAGCCCGACCCGGTCGATCTGCGGGTCCACAAGGAGGCTGCACTTCGTGGACCCTGCATCCGCGCATGGGACGGCTGATATCTCCACGAACCGGGTGATGTTTTTCCTGCTGTTCTGGAGGTCCCGGAGCACTATCGGGAGGCCGTAGATCCGCGCCGCCATCTCCGAGACGACCGCGCCGGCGTGCTCATCTTTCTGCATGGCGACAGCGCTTGCGGCGTTGCTGCTCGTATGCACGACCTCCACGCCGAGGCTGTCGAGGAGGACGGAGCACTGTTCGTGCGTCTGCGGGTGGGCGTAGATGACGCCGAGACGCGAAGGCTCCTCCCGTGCCGCAAGGTGGTGCCGGATGGGCATGTAGGCTTCTCCGGTAATCGAGACGTCGAACTCCATAAGCCCCTGGAGCGTCTCCCCCACGCCGCCGGCCTCCGAGTTTTCGATCGGCACGAGCCCTTTCGCTACGCCGGCTGCCACGCGATCGATGATTGAACGGATGGTCGGCAGGAGTTCGACGTCGTCGCCAAAGAGTGCGGCGGCGAGTTCGTGGCTGAACGTCCCGGCCGGTCCGAGTGTTGCGACCGTCATCGGTTCACCACGTGGTTGATGAGGTCGTCCGTCTCTGCCGTCGCGGCTCCGAGGTACGAGGCGTAGTGGCCGGCGTTCGCGGCAAAGAACGCCCGGAACCGTTCAGCGTCCCCGGACTCGACGATCTCCCGGAGCGTCCGGACAGCCTCCTCGAACTCGCTGAGCACCTCCGGGACCGCCGGGTTCATCTGCAGGATGTCGCCGTAGAGCCCTGCATCCTGGGCAAGGAGCCGTCCGACGAGCCCCATCTCGATCCGGTAGACGGGGCTCGTGAACCGGAGTGTCTCCGCGACGTCGGCGCCGGTCCGGCGGATGGCTTCCGCTTTCGCAAGCGTCCCGAAGTGGGTGAGCCCCTGGATCACCGCCATCATCCTGTCGTGGTCTTCTGGTGTCGAGAGGGTGATCGTCGCCCCCTGGTCGCGGAAGACGGAGAGGAGGCCGTCGAGGGTCTCCGGGCTGCACCGGGCCGGGGTGGCGACGATTGTCTGGCCCCGGAGCGATGCGGTGTTGGGCCCGAACATCGGGTGGAGGCCGATCACCTCCGCACGGGAGGCGAGCATCGCCCTGACCGGTTCGACCTTGAGGGAGGTGAGGTCGCAGAAGATCTGCTCCTCCGAGAGAAGCGGGGCGATCTGGCGGATCACACCGACGGTGGCGCGGATCGGCACCGATACCATGACGAGATCTGCCATCTCCGCGACGTCCCGGCTGGTGAGGGGCGTCTTCGTCCCGGAGACGATCGTCTCCCAGCCGGCGGCCTGAAAGACCCCCGCAAAGAACCGTCCCATCTGCCCCGTGCCGCCGATGATGCCTGCAAGCATTGCCGTCACTTCTCCAGGATGGTTTCCCTGACGGCGACACCGAAATGGCGCCCGCCCTCCGCGACGCTGCCGAGCACCGTGTCGCCCACCGCGAGGGCGGCGACCGATACGGGCGTGCCGTCTACTCTGACGAGCCGGATCGTCTCGGCATTCTGGAGGACCAGGCTCACCGTAGCGTCGCCGGCCTTCGCCTCGACGAGGAGGAGCGGGCGGCGCTCGATCTTCACCCTCCCGACGACCGCTTCGTGGGTCGGGCCGGTATGCTCCGCGACGAGCACCCTATCCCCCACCGCGAGGTCGGCGAGGTACGCGGTCTTCCCGCCGGGGAGGAGGATGTAGGCGTGCACCGCTCCGGCGTTCACCCGGAACGGGCGCGGCGCCACGTAGGGGTTCTCCAGGGTCTCGGGGTGCACCAGCAGGAACGCCGAGGAGGTGTTGCCGACGAGCATCCCTTCCCCGTCGGCGAGGATCGAGCAGGTGTCCACGCAGACCCGGTCCCCCATCCCGACGGGGACGATCCGGGTCACCTCGAACGGGACGAGAGGAACCTCTTCGCCGGCGCCGGCGATCGTCTTCGCCACCCGCCGGATCTCCGCCGGATCGTCGGTCGCAAGAAGGATGCCCGCCGCCCCGCGCTCGAGAACGGTCAGGGCGACCTTCGCCTCGTCGGCGCCTCCGACCCCCGCAATAATCCGGTCGGACTGCGCGACGAGGTTCTCGAGCGGGATGACCGTCCAGTCCCGCGTCCGGACGATGACAAGACCCTCGCGGGAGAGCCGGAGCGCCTCCTTCTCGGTCGCCTTATCGACGATCTCGACTTCGAAGACGTCTTTTCCGGGGACGAGGTCGCCGTTCTCCCCGACCGTCGTCACCCGGCCGAGTTCGCGCACGCGTTCTGCGTCGTCCGTCACCAGGGCATCTGCTCCGCTCTCGATCGCGGTGGTCGCGAGATCCTTCCTCCACGGCCGGAGATCGACCCAGAAGAGTTTCATCGCTCAGTCTCCAGGGCTTCGGCCGGGCTTACGCCCTCGTGCACCACCCGGCAGATCGCGCCTATGAACCAGGCGGGGTCGTCGCGCTGGAAGGCGTTTCTCCCCATGCAGACGCCCGCTGCGCCTGCCCCGATGGCGTCGCGGATGGTCGTGAGCGTCTCGAGGTCCCCGCCCTTCTCGCCGCCGGCGATCATCACCGGCACCGAGCATGCGGCGGTGATCCGGCCAAACGTCTCGGCATCGCCGGTGTAGTTTGTCTTAATGAGGTCGGCCCCGAGCTCTTCCGCCACCCGGACGCAGTGCCCGATCGCCTGCGGGGATGCGGGATCGATCCCCTGGCCGCGGGGGTAGATCATGATCAGGAGCGGTATCCCCCAGCGGTTGCAGTCCCGCACCACCTCGCCCGCCGACTCGATCATCCTCGACTCGTTCGGCGCGCCGAGGTTGATGTGGATCGAGACCGCGTCGGCGCCGAGCGCGACCGCCTCCTCCACGGTGCAGACGAGCACCTTGTCGTTCGGGTCGGGGTTCATCGAGGTGCTCGCGGAGAGGTGCACGATGAGGCCGATATCCTTTCCGTGCTTCCGGTGCCCTCCCTTCACCATGCCCTTGTGGAGCACGATGGCGTTTGCTCCGCCCTCGCTCACCGCGTTGACGGTCTCGGTCATGTTGCAGAGCCCCTCGATCTGGCCCAGCGTGAACCCGTGATCCATGGGAATGATCACGGCACGGCCGGTGTTTCTGTCCATAATCCGCTCCAGGCGGATCTCTTTTCCAATCATATCCATCACGTCCGGAGAATCTCAACTGCTTCTTCTGCCGACCGTCCTTCATGAATGATCAGCGCGGCGGCACGGATAAGGCGATCGGGCGCCGGGTGCTGGAAGGCGTTCCTCCCGATCGATATCCCGGCGGCACCCCCTTCCATCGCACCCTCGACCAGGTCGAGGATCGCCGCTTCGTCGGTCTTTGAGCCGCCGGCGACCACGACGGGTACCGGGCATCCTCTCGTTACTTCCCGGAACGAGTCCGCGTCTCCGGTGTAGACGGTCTTGACGATATCGGCGCCGAGCTCCGCCGCCACCCGTGCAGAGAGTTTGACGCTCTCGAGGTCGTGCTCGTCCGCGACCTTCCTGCCCCGCGGGTACATCATCGCGAGGAGCGGCATCCCCCACTCCATGCACGTGACCGCAACCCTGCCCAGGTCTTCGAGCATCCGTGCCTCGGAGTCGGCGCCGACGTTGATATGCACCGAAACGCCGTCGGCGCCCATCTTCAGGGCGTTCGTGACGGTGTTCACGAGCACCTTGTCGTTCGGGTCCGGGCCGATGCTGGTGCTCGCGGAGAGGTGCATAATAAGGCCGACGTCCCGCCCGTGCCCCCGGTGCCCGTGCAGCGCAAGCCCCACATGGCCGATCACTGTGTTTGCTCCCCCCTCGGCGACAAGGTCAATGGTCCTTCCGACATCTACCAGCCCCGGGATGGGGCCAAGCGTCACTCCGTGGTCGAGCGGCACGATGATGGTCTTGCCGGTGTTCCGATCCATGATACGTTTCAGACGAATCTCTTTTCCTCTCATAACTATAGTCCTCCCGGATCTTGATGATACAATCTTCCGGGATGATTAAAACTGGATAAACCAGATAAAATAGCGATAGAACGCTGCCGCTCCGTCATCACGGGTACCGGCGGTCAAAAACTGGCGAATCAATCCTGCGCAAGTGGCGGTTACTCCGTTAACCGAGGTAAAAGCGGTCACCGGCGAAAAAACATTCACCACGCATTGCGTATATCATTACGTGTGCTTGTATAAAAACATGACGGATCCCTGCACAAGAGTTGAATCCGGGCCAGGGAAGGGGGCCCCGGGAAAAAGTATGGCGATTGCCCTACTTCCGGCTCTTCTTGAAGGATATGACGTCGCCGACGGTCATGGTCACCCGGCCGGGCCCGCCCGTGGAGGTGCTGTCTTCGGCCGAGTCGATCAGCCTGATGTTGAGTGCTTTCTCAAGTTTTCGCCGGACATCGTCTTCGGGGATGAGGTCGCCCTTCTCAATCTTCTTGACTAGGAGCTCACGCTCCTTGATCGCCTGTGCAAGGTCGAGCGTGGACCATTCCTTCTCTTCCCGGGCGGTCCGGATCCGGTCGGCATAATCGTCGACGAGTTCTCCTTCCATCAGGTCAAAGACGTCCCGGGGCCTCCTCCGGGGGGCCTGTGGGGCGGCGAGTCCCGGCTTCTTCTGCGGCGCACCTTTTCGTCGCGGTTGCTGGACTTCTGTACCATGTTTCGCACATCGAACGCAGACACAGAGCTCTGCACCCTCGATCTGGATGGTTTTCGACGGTCCCACTATAGGAGCGCCGCATAATTCGCACTGCATAAGTCTCGCAAACAATTTTATATTCATTTTAACCTATATAATTAATCGAGGAGACCCATGGGAGATATCGCTCGGCAGGCACCAGACAAGGATACCGGTGAAGACATCTACCAGTATCTCCTGGAACGGATTACGAACCTCGAAAACCGAAACCTGGAGTTACGCGAACAATTTCGCCAGATGGAGTCCGAGAAACGATACGTTGAAACCCAGAAGATCCGCTACGAACGGGAGCTCCGAAAACTCAAGAGCGAGATCGAACAGCTTAGAAGTCCTCCTCTCGTGATCGGGACAGTTACCGACGTCATCGACAACAGCCGGGTGATCGTGCGAAGCAGTGCAGGACCGCGGTTTCTGGTCCGCACATCCCAGCTCATCGACCCCGATCTCCTCAAACCGGGTGTGCGGTGCACGCTCAACCAGCAGTCTCTGGCCATCGTGGACGTGCTCCCCACAAGTTACGACGCGCAGATCTACGGCATGGAACTGGTCGAGTCCCCGGAGGAGACTTACGAGAACATCGGCGGCCTTGAACCGCAGGTAGAAGAGATCCGGGAAGCCGTCGAACTGCCCCTGACAAAGCCGCAACTCTTCGAGAAGGTCGGCATCTCCCCGCCGAAGGGCGTGCTCCTCTACGGTCCGCCAGGCACGGGAAAGACACTCCTCGCCCGGGCGGTAGCCCACCAGACGAACGCACATTTCCTCCGCGTGGTCGGCTCGGAGCTGGTGCAGAAGTACATCGGTGAGGGGGCCCGCCTGGTCCGGGAACTCTTCGACCTCGCGAAGCAGAGGGCGCCGTCGATCATCTTCATCGACGAGATCGACGCGATCGGCGCGCACCGGAACGACTCGACGACGTCCGGGGATCGCGAAGTCCAGCGGACGCTGATGCAGCTCCTGGCAGAGATGGACGGCTTCGACAACCGCGGGGACGTCAAGATCGTCGCGGCGACGAACCGGATCGACATCCTCGACCGCGCCCTCCTCCGCCCGGGCCGGTTCGACCGGATGATCGAGATCCCGCTCCCCGACCACCAGGGGAGGCTTGCGATCTTAAAGATCCACACCCAGCACATGAACATCAGCGAGGACGTCAACCTCTCGGAGGTTTCCCGGCTCACGGAAGGCAAGAACGGTGCCGACCTCCGGGCGATATGCATGGAGGCGGGCATGTTCGCCATCAGGATGGAGCGCGATTCGGTCAACACCGACGATTTCATGAAGGCGATCGACAAGCTCGCGGTGGACTTCGACCGCCACCACTTCCACACCACCTTCGGCGAGATGTTCGCCTGAAGGGTATCTCTTTTTGGCTCCGTTGAACCCCTTTTCTGGTCTTCATTCCTTACCTTGATGAGGTTGGTGCTGGGCCCGGTTTGTCTCCTCAGGCATGTCCCCATGCAGTGGACCGTGGGACTATCGCCACGGGGGAACGACTGCCGGAACGGCAGGAGTTCGAGAAACCGAAGGGTTTCGCTGTGGGGACAGGGGAGGGGGGCATGCCCCCCTCCCCGTCAGCCCCTCCCCAATGGCGATACTCCCTTGAAATCCGTGCTAGTGTGACTGCAGAAAAATACCAGATACGAGGGGATGTGAACACCGTCAGGTGCGGTTCACTGCGATCGTGACTGTGCCTGTTCTGCAGAGCAGGCCCTGTTCCAGGAACGACTGTCCGGAGAGACCTTCAACAAGGCCCTTTTCGAATCTCGGGTTGTTGAACCCGCAGCCGGACGCTATCCCGTGAACGCCTTCTCCAGTGCCGAAAGACGCTCCGGGGCAAGATCGCTCTTTAGAAGGCCGAAGATCATGCGATCGTGATATCCATCCGCGGCATGCCAGTACCGCCTCTGGGTACCCTCCAGGACAAAGCCGCATCTCTCCATCACCCGCCGCGATGCCGTATTGCCGGCAACGGTGTCGCCGTTCAGCCGGTAACCGTCGAGCACGGTGAACGCGAAGTAGACCAGAAAACAGCAGGTCTGGGTGCCGTAGCCTTTTTTCCAGTATACATCGTCGAGCTGGTAACCGATCAGAAATGATCCGGGACTGAAATCGACCGGGAACAGTGCACACTGCCCGACGAAGTCTCCGGTACCCTCCAGTCTTACCGTGAACACATGGTGATCCGGCGTTCTCCCTTCCCGGAGCGCCGTCCGCATCTCCTCGATCAGGGGGAGAAAATAGGCCCGTGTAGCTTCTTCCGTATTCGGCCCGAAAAACAGCCACCTGCAGACCGACTCCTTCGAGAGCATCCGGGATATATCGGGAAGGTCGTGCTCGGTGCAGTAGGAGAACTTCAGGTCTCCGCCGATCCAGCTATGCTGCATGTAGCAATCTTCGATCTTCCTCTATAATAGTGGGAGGACTTTCAGAAGTGAGGAGAGCCACCCTATCCGGCCGGATACTCCTCTTCAGCGCACCAGACCTCGAGCACCGTATCCCCGGGGTCCATACGGTCGGCATACGTCGCCGGCATCGCGCCCTCGTCCATCCATATCGTATCGACCAAATGATCCCCGGCGATCCGGTAGAGGCAGCGGTATCTCCACGGGGACGCGGGTTTCACGTCCCGCTCGTAGATCTGCCGGGCAAGCCCGGACGAGCAGAATGCACCGTATCCGGTCTCGAAGAGGACCTCCTCGACGTAACGCTGGATGTACCACCGGAGTTCGGAGACGAGGGCGAGCGCGCTCCCGAGCGACGCCGTCCGGATGCGTATGCCGTATGCAAGCCGATCAGGCTGATAAAAACGAAGAACGCCTCTGCTGGTCTCGGATTTGAGCAGGGTGGCGTAGAGGTCAACCCCCTCCGGCTGAATGAGGAGGACGTTCATTGCATAGTTGTGGGCGTGTGAGGTCGATAAGGTTTCCTTCGAATCTGCCCCGAAGCCCTGTTGGGGGAAGATAGATAGGAGTATATCCTGTGGCAATCTCACCGCAAAGCCATAAAGTGCCCGAACATTCGCACCTCCGAAATTCAAGTTTCTGCCAGTCGTATGAACGATACACGGATTCCGGGGGGATATCGCGTCT
>NZ_DAFZ01000021.1:24234-38234 GCF_002498065.1 Methanoculleus sp. UBA208
TCCCCCCCCCCCCTCCCCTGCAACCCCTCGCACCTAATGGTGCTCGTGCTCCTGCCCCTCGGCCAGTCGCACTCCCCCAATGGCGATAGCCACCACGGTCCAGTGCACCAGGCTTCTCCATAGTTTCAGCCGTTTAGTTCGCGGAAAAGTCCCGGAAGAAGTTCAAGCGTGCTGGCGGTTCACCTGTGCATGGCTTTCCAACGAACATCGTATCTTAGGATATGTGAGCGAAAGCGGAACATGAGCACCGTCCGGCGAGGGGTCCGACGTGGAGTTCGAGCACCACCGCAAGGCTGTGTAGTGCAAATGTGAGCAGTCAGGAGGCCCTCGCACATCCTCCCCGGCAACGGGGTTTCGGGATGCCCTCTTTCATACTCCGGCGGCAGGGTGCAGACAAAAAGATTAGCGGGGAAGAGAAACCCCTCAGAGATACATGCGGCTGTCCGGCGCCGCAACCTCGCGCTTCACCTTCCTGATTGCCGCGAGGAAGTCCTCCCGGCCGACGGCGTCTGCGTCCCGCCGGATCGCCATCATCCCGGCCTCGCGGCAGATCGCCTGCAGCTCCGCGCCGGTGGTGTCCCCGGCGAGTTCCGCAAGCCCGGGCAGATTCACGTCCCCGGAGAGCGTCATCTTCGCGGTGTGGATCTTTAAGATCTCGAGGCGTGCTCCGGCATCCGGGAGCGGGACCTGGATGATCCGGTCGAACCGGCCGGGGCGGAGGAGCGCCGGGTCAAGCATATCGATCCGGTTGGTCGCAGCCATGATCCGGATATTGCCCCGGTTCCCGAAACCGTCCATCTCAGCGAGGAGCTGCATCAGCGTCCGCTGGACCTCGGCGCTCCCGGAGGTCCCGTCGTTCGTGCGCATGCTCCCGATCGCATCGATCTCGTCGATGAAGACGATCGCCGGAGCGCGTTCCCGGGCGAGGATAAAGAGCTCCCGCACGAGCTGCGCGCCCTCCCCGATGTACTTGTGGACGAGTTCGCTCCCGGACATCCTGATGAACCGCGCTTGCGACTGGCGGGCAACCGCCTTTGCGATCAGTGTCTTTCCCGTGCCTGGCGGACCGTAGAGGAGGATGCCTTTCGGGGGCTCCACACCCACGCGCTCGTAGATCTCGGGTTTCGTGAGCGGGTACTCGACGGCTTCACGGACCTCTTCGATCTCGTCTCTCAGGCCGCCGATCTGCTCGAACGTCACGCTCGGTTGCTCGTCGAGCTCCATGACCCTGACCCTCGCGTCGTAGATGTTGCCGATCGTCTTGACGATCGAGAGGGTATTGTTCACCGCCACCTTCATTCCGGGCTTGAGGGTGCGGTGGAGTTTCTCGTTGACCGCGGTGACGTATTCCTGGTTGTTGCCCTGTTGCCGGAGATACACTTCGCCGTTCTCAAGCACATCGACCACAGCGGCAACAAACAGCGGCACCCGTTTTAACTGAGCGTTCTCTTTCCTGAGTTGCAGGAGCTCCTTTTCCAGCAACTCATTCTTGAGTTTGTAATCCAGGATCTGCGCCTTCAGGTCCTGGATCTGGAGAGTGAGCATGTCGTGCTCGCTGCCGGGGGTGCTGCCAATGGTTTCGTCCATGTCACTCATATAGTAGGATCTCCAACCACATTATAATGTGGTGGCAGTGATCATGCAAGGCAGAAGCATATCCAGGGGTATTGCAGACGGAGAACTCCTCATATCCTCCGAACCCATATCGTTCCTCTCGGGTGTCGATCCGAATACCGGCATCGTCGTCGAACACGGGCATCCGCTCGAGGGGCAATCCATCGCCGGACGCGTGCTGGCCTTCCCTTACGGGAAGGGATCGACGGTCGGGTCCTATGTCATCTACGCGCTGAAGCAGAACGACCTGGCCCCCGCAGCGATCATCAATACGGAGGCCGAACCGATCATCGCGGCCGGGGCGATCATCGCGGGGATCCCCATGGTCGACCGCCTCCCGCCGGAATTCTCCCGCCTCCCGACCGGCACCCGGGTGACGGTGAACGGGGATACGGGCGAAGTATCATATGATGAGACCGCGTGATGCCTCCTGTGCAGACGTATTATGAGATCCTGGGCGTTGCTCCCGACGCGACTCCTGAAGAGATCCGGGCGGCGTACCGGGCGCTTGTCAAACAGTACCACCCGGACGTCAACCACGATCCTGATGCAGGCGAGCGGTTCATCGCCATCCAGCAGGCCTACGAGACGTTGAGCGACCCTGATACCCGGGCGCGCTACGATCTCGCTCTCCGGGGCGGTGCCGGCGCCGGAGTGCACGACCCGTTCCGGACCCGGACGCCCGGCGGGGAAGGACGGACAGCGTGGACACGCGAATTTACCTGGAGAGGGGGGGCGCCCGGGGCCGGGACAGGGTGGTTTGGCCTCATAGCGGTCCTGCTCGTCTGGGGCGTGGCAATCGTCTTCATGTTCATGCTCTCGCTCCTTCTGCGCGTCGTTACGGGCGGCAGGGGGCAGGACTCCTGAAACCTTTTTGACGGAGGGGAATCCCTCCCGGCAATGGCCGCCCTCGCGATCCGGAAAACAGGGTCTGTGCCTGCACCGGACATGGGACGCGAAACCTTATCAGGTGAAACCGCCTTCGTGCCGATGTTTCTCGCGAGGTGAACGTGATGCCTATGGAGAAAGTGAAGCGATACCGGTGCAAGTACTGCAACTATGTCTACTCCCCGCTACGGGGCGAGCCCCACCGCGGCATTCCGGCAGGTACTGCGTTTGAAGACCTGCCGGAGGACTACGTATGCCCGGTCTGTGGTGCGACCGGAAAGGGGCAGATCGGGACATGGGGGTTCGAGCCCTGGGAACCGACCAAGTACGTCTGCAAGATCTGCGGCTACGTGTATGACAAGAAACGCGGCGAACCGCTCCGCGGCTACCCGAAGGGTACCGCATTCGAGGACCTGCCGGAAGACTACACCTGCCCGGTCTGCGGGATGGACCCGCAGATATCGAGTTTCCATGGCCCGGTCGGCAAATCGCAGTTCGACCCTATCATGGACGTTTGAGTGAGGAGATGGCGGCCCGGCCCGCCCCTCTCCCGGGATCATAGCCTGCAGGCTGCAGAGGGATCCCGTGCTCCGGCTCGATACGTGCTTTTCGCGGCGGCACTCTTTTGAATCCGTAACACACATTATAGTCTGAACCCGCTTGCCTGCACAAACCGGTCCTTTCAAATACTGGCCGGCGCATCAATCCTGGAAAACAACGGTAGCCATCTCCACAGGCAACCGTTCGCGGAGTGCAGCGTCGAGTAATCGTGGAGTAAACGAACAGCGGCAGATGGTGTCGGATGGATTTCTTCGGTAATATTCTTGGTCAGGGGAAAGATGCAAATCCCTCAATAAAGCAGGGGAATTCTCAGTTTGAGGCCGGGAACTACGGCGAGGCGGTGAAGAGCTTCGAGAAGGCGCTCAAGATCGATCCCGAAAACGGTCCGGTCAGGCTCTCCATGGGCCGGGCGCTCGCCTGTCTCGGCAGGGACGGCGAAGCCGCGGAGTGGCTGAGGAAGGCTCTCGAGTCGTCTCCCGGCGACCCGGAAGCATTGCGGGCGCTGGGGCACGTCCTCGCCCGGACCGGCGGCTACGAGGAGGCGGCCGGGTGTTTCGCGAAGGTCGTCGAAGAAAAACCCGCAGACACGAACGCCTGGTACTGGCAGGGAGAGATGCTTGAGAGGCTCGGCCGGTACGCCGATGCGGCGCAGGCCTACGCTCGAGCACTGGCCGGAGACCCGGAGGATGTTGTCCTGCGTGAGAAACACGGAAGGATGCTCGAGCGGACCGGCGACTACCGGGAAGCGGCGGCCTGTTTTGAGAAGATCCTCAGGGTGAGACCCGACAGCACCGATGTCCTCGCGAGAATCGGGACCGCTCTTTTGTACCGGGGAGATTACCCGGGAGCCGTCGAGACGTTCGGCCGGCTGCTTGAGGCGGAACCCCGCAACCTCGACGCGCTCTACGGCAAAGCCCGGGCGCTCGAGCACCTCGGCTGGTTCCAGGATGCTGCCGGCTGCTGCGCCGAGATCGCCGCCGTCGAGCCCGGAAATATCCCCGCCTGGTACCACCGCGGCTCAATGCTCCTCCGGGCAGGAAGATACGCAGAGGCAATGGAGTGCTTCGATCAAGTCGCCCTCGCCGACCCGGACCATATCCCGGTACGCTACTCCATGGGGATGGTTTACGATACGCTCGGCCGCTACGACCGGGCGGTCAAGAGCTTCGATCATATCCTGAAGCACGACCAGAGCCAGGTTCAGGTGTGGTACGCCCGCGGCATGGCACTCTTCCATCTCGGTCAGTACGCCGAGGCAGTCCTGTCGTTCGACCGTGTTCTCGAGAACCGGGCGATGACCGGGATGAAGTGGATCGGGAGCAGCACCGACCTTGCGCTCTTCGAGCGGGACGAGCAGGGGACGCCCCGGAAGCAGAAGCCGCTGAAGTTCGATGCATTAAACGAGATAGTCTACAACTGCCGGGGAACCGCACTGCTCCACCTCGGGCGGTACGCGGAGGCACAGGAGGATTTCGAGAACGCTCTCGAGGCCGGTCCGGGGAACGTCTCCGTCCTGCAACGGAGCAGTACCGCACTCATCCATCTCGGCAGGTATGACGAGGCCGCCCGCTGCCTGGATGCGATTCTCGAGAAAGAGCCGCACAACACCGCCGCCCGCTCAATGAAGGCGGATGTCCTTATGAGCCTCGGCAGGTACGACGATGCGCTGGCGTATCTCGGCCGGGTGCAGGAAGCCGGCGGAGACAGCCTCCCGCTCCTGTACAGGAAGGCAGATGCCCTGCTGCACCTCTCCCGGTATGCTGAAGCGGCGAAGGCGTTCGAAGCCCTCCTCGAGATCAATCCCCGGGATACGGCGGCGGAGAAGAGCCGGGGAGACGCGCTCCTGCACCTCGGGCGGTATGAGGAGGCGCTCGCCTGCTACGACCGGGCACTCCTGGGCGAGCCCGCCGACCGGGCCGCCCTGCTCGGCCGGAGCAGGGCGCTTGAGCGCCTCGGCCGATACGAGGAAGCGCTCGAATCCATCGACCGGGTGACGGAGGCAGGTCCCGGGGACACCGGGATGCTTCTCCGGAAGGCGTGGCTCTTCGAGGCCCTCGGCCGCTATGCTGCGGCAGCAAACTGCTACGAAGCGCTCCTTGCCGCCAATCCTGACGGCGGCGGCCACCAGGTGAATCTCGGGTTCGCTCTCGCCATGCTCGGCCGCTACGAGGAGGCTGCCGGGCGCTTTAAACAGGCCGTCGAGACCGACCCGGACAACCTCTTTGCGTGGTTCAACCAGGGCCGGGCCCTTGAGAGGATGGGGCAGTACGCGGATGCGGCGGAGTGCTACGCAAAGGTGGCCGAAGGCCGGCCGGACGATACCGGCGCCTGCTTTGCGCTCGCCGTCGCGTTCGCACGGCTCGGCAGGCACCGGGAAGCGATCGAGTGCTGCGACCGGGTGCTCGCCTCCGACGCCTCGAATGCCGCGGTCTTGAAGATCCGGGCTGATATGCTGGAAGCCGTCGGCAGGCACGAAGAGGCGGGAGCAGCATACGAACACTACCTGAAAATCGCTCCTGAAGACCGCGATGCGAGAATGGCGTCCGGCATGGCGCTCGAGCGGGACGGAAAGTTCGGCGAAGCGATCAAGCAGTACGCACTGGTGCTCGAGGGCGACGAGCGTGACGCCGAAGCATGGTACACCCTCGAGAGCGCCCTCGTGCACATGGGCCGGTATGAAGACGCGCTCGAGTGCTCCAACAGTATCGTCGAGGCCGGCCCGGAGAACTGGGCCGCCTGGCAGCGGCGCGGGGAGATCTTCATGTGGCTCGGACGCTACGCAGATGCTGTGGAATGTTTCGAGAAGGTGATTAAGGCCGATCCGGCGGATGCTCTCACCCTGCGAAGACTCGGGGAGGCCCACGAGAAGGCCGGCAGGTACGACGATGCCCTCGCCGCCTACACGCAGGTTCTGGACCGGGAACCGACCAGCATCGAGACCCTCCATGCCCGCTCGTCGGCCCTCATCCATCTCGGACGTTACGAGGAGGCGGTCAAGTCGATCGACAAGATCATCGTTCTCCAGGACGAGAATCCCGCCGCCCTCTTTATGAGAGGAACGGTACTCGAGAAGGCGGGCAGGTACGATGACGCCCTCGCGAGCTACGAGAAGGCGCTCTCGATCGACCCGAAGAGCGCGGCCGCCTGGAATGCTGCCGGGAGGCTCATGGATGCGCTGGGACGGCACGAGGATGCCGTCAAGGCGTTTGATAAGGCTATAGAACTGGGCGGGGGCGACGTCCATGCCTGGCTCGCGAAGGGGCTCGCCCTCGGTCACCTGGGGAAATCCGACCGGGCGACGGCCTGCTTCGATAAGGTTCTCGAGGCGGACCCCCGCCATGCCCGGGCATGGTACCTGAAAGGGAGAGCGCTTGATAAACAGGGCAGGTTTGCGGAAGCGGTGGAGTGCTTTAGAAAGGCGCTCGAGAGCGAGGGGAAATCATGAGATCCGGGCAGGCATTCGGCGCCCTGCTGCTGATCGCGTGCGTCCTCGCCTTCACTTCAGGCTGCATCGCAAGCGAAGAGGTGCAGGTGAAGTCCGGAGATACCGTGAAGGTCCACTACACCGGGACCCTCGAGAACGGGACGGTCTTCGACAGTTCCACCGGGCGCGAGCCGCTTGAGTTTACCGTCGGCAGCGGCGAGGTGATCCCGGGGTTTGACGCGGGCGTTACCGGGATGCAGGTCGGAGAGGAAAAGACCCTGCACATCCCGGCCGATCAAGCCTACGGGCCGTACCGCGAGGATCTCGTCTTTGTCCTCGACCCGGCCGGGATCACCGGCGGAGAGAACCTGACGGTCGGCGACCAGGTCGGGATACTCCTGCAGGACGGGCAGGTGCTGCCCGCAAAGGTCGTCGCCGTATCGGCCGATGCGGTCACCATCAACGCGAACCACCGCCTCGCAGGCGAGGATCTTACGTTCCATATCAGCCTCGTTGAGATTGTGTAGGATTACTCAACTTTTTTGGAACTCCATCTGGGGGGGGCATCCCTGGAACAAGCCCGACTCTGCAGATCGACCTCTATCACAGTTGCAGAGAAGTCAGAAACTACTTTTCTGCGGTCACACTGGCACGGCTTCAAGGAGACTGCGCATCTCACATCTCCGGGTGCTCAAACTCCCGTCCTGCGGACGGTCGTTCCTACCGGAACGTCGTTCTTCGGTGCTCATGCTATCCCTTTAAATCTGCTGAATCCTCGTGATTACAGGTAGCACGGCTTCCGTGGGGGTATCGCCATTGGGGGAACGACGCTCCGGAGAACGACGTCCTGAAAGGACGGAGTTCGAGCACCGAAGGTGCGAGGAGCGGAGTTCGAGCACCGAAGGTGCGAGGTGGGGCTGACGGGGAGTGCGATGTTCCGCAGGAACGGAGCTCGAGCACCCGAAGGGTGTGGAGTGCGAGCGAAGCGAGCTCGAGCACCAGAGGTGCGAAGGGGGCGTGCCCCCTCCCCTGTCTCCACCGTGTACGCGGACATCTGTAACCCCCACTCGAAGACCTTCGGTCTTCTCAAGCTCCGGCCCCATGGCCCGTCGCACCCCGCCCGGCCTCCGGCCTCCTCCTCCGCACCTGCGGTGCTTCAACTCCTGCCGTCCGCTACGCTCCCGGCAGTCGTTCCCCGCCCCCAAGGGGGCGGGGGCAGTGCGTGGCGATATCTCCATGAAATCCGTGCATCGGGGTAAGCGATGTCCCAGGAATGATATGTGAGTACGACTGGCCAAAGGTGCGAGAACCGGAGCACGAGAAGCCGTGAGGCTTCGAGTCGTGCAGTCCCCCCGACCCCGTGTCCGCGACGCAATCGACGACTCTCCCCGGTGAGAAAAGTCAACGAGACCAAAAGTCACCCTTTCTTCTCCTTCCCGCCCCCCACCGGCGTGACGAGCACCTTATCGACCCGGTGGCCGTCCATATCGAGCACCTCGAACCGGAATCCGTTCCAGGCGAACCGATCGCCGGCCTCCGGAGTCCGTTCGAGGTACATCATCACGAACCCGCCGAGCGTCTGATAGTAGCCGCGCCCCTCTCCGGGCAGCGTAGCCGCCACACCGAGGAGGTCGTGGAACTCGTCGACCGGGAGCATCCCGTCGAGGAGCCACGATCCGTCCGGACGCCGGACCGCCGGACCCTCGGGCGGGTGCTCCGGCGACGGGATGCCGCCGACGATCGACTCCATGATGTCGTGGATGGTGACCAGACCCTGGATACTCCCGTACTCGTCGGTGACGAGGGCGATCCGCGCCCCGGAGGTTTTGAACTCGTCGAGGACCGAGAGTGCGAGGACGCTCTCGGGCACGAAGAGGGGTGGTTCGATTGCCGCTAAGAGGTCGGGGGACTCGCCCGCGATCATCCGCGCCCAGAGGCTGCGGACCGAGACGACGCCGAGCAGGTTGTCGAGATGGTCGCGGTAGACCGGGAAGTAGACATGCCCGGAATCCGCCATCTTCTGCCAGTTCTCTTCGACGGGGTCCTCGACGTCCACGGCCGCGATATCGGGCCGCGGGGTCATCAGCACGCTGACCCGCCGGTCGGCGAGGCGGAAGACGCTCTCCACCATATCCTGTTCCGCCTCCAGAAAGACGCCCGCCCGGGTGGCCTGCCCGATGAGAACCCTGACGTCCTCCTCCGTAACCTCGGGCCCCGAAGGCTTCCGAACCCCGAGCAGCATGAGGACCCCTTCGGTCGAGGCGCTCAGCAACCGGACGAGCGGTGCGGCGACCAGCGAGAGGAGCCGTACCGGGCGCGAGACCAGCGATGCAATCCGGTCGGCGTGAGTCATGGCCACCCGCTTCGGCACCAGCTCCCCGACGACGAGCGTCAGGTACGTGATGACGGCGACGACGGTTACTACCGCGAGCGGGCCGCTGTAAGGCGCGATCAGGGGATATTCAGCAAATACTTCTGCAAGAGGCCCGGCGAGCGTCGCCCCGCCGAAGGCTCCGGCCAGGATCCCGACGAGGGTGATGCCAATCTGGATGGTGGAGAGGAACTGCGTCGGATCCCGTGCAAGTTCGAGGGCGGTCGCCGCCCCGGCGTCGCCTTCCGCTGCCCTCTTCTGCAGGCGTGCCGTTCTTGCAGAGACGAGCGCGAACTCCGCCATCGAAAAGAAGCCGTTTGCGAGTATCAGGAGGATGATGATCGCAATATCGGTGGCAGGTGGCATTGCAGTAGTCTTGCCAGCAGGAGCCTTAAACCTGCGGGACACCCGGGAAGCCCTTCGGGCAACGGCCGAACAGCGGCCGGGTGCAGGAGTCGCCGTCGGTCCCGTGCATGGAAATCAGCCTGGAAGGGCCGGGAAGGATTGTTCGTGAGAAATGTTTATCTTCGTCGGGACCGGAGTCTCACCCGGTGATGCAGGATGGTCGAGGTCGGCGAACAGGCTCAGGATTTCTCGATACCGGACCAGAATGGAAACGAGATCCGGTTGTCGGGCTTCCCGGGGAAGCGGGTTATTCTCTCGTTCCACCCGCTGGCCTGGACCAGCATCTGTGCCAGGCAGATGAAAGCGCTTGAGGCGAACCGGGAGGCGTTCGACGCCCTCGGGGCCGTTGCCCTCGGCATCAGCGTGGATTCCGTCCCCTGCAAGCGGGCGTGGGCGGAGAGCATCGGTATCAGGAAGACCCGGCTCCTTGCCGACTTCTGGCCCCACGGCGCCGTAGCCCAGATGTACGATGTCTTCGATAGCCAAAAGGGCTACTCAAGGCGGGCAAACGTCGTCGTCGACGAGTTCGGGCGCATCATATTCGTCGAGGAGTACCCGGCGACGGCGGTGCCCGACATGCAGGACGTCCTGGACGCCCTTCAGGCACAGGAGAAGAGCAGGAGGGCAGAAGAGCAGGTTCCGGAGTTATAGCCGGCTTTTTTTCATCCCGCAACCCTGAAGAAACTCCCGATAAGCGTGATCAGCAGGACTGCCGGGACACCGTAGCGGATGAGTGTCATATAGACCTTCTGCTGCCACCCGCAGCCGCCGATCTCGGCACAGATCCGGGCGCGGCTCATGAACCACCCTCCGACGATGCTCACGATCAGCCCTGCGACGATGAGGCCGATCGTCCCGAACGCATAGTCGGCGAGGGCGAGGAACGCCGTCCCGAAGACCTCGAGTTTCAGGGCGGTGTAACTGAGAGCGGACGGAAGCCCGAGGAGCATGACCGCAGCGAAGACAAGGAGCGTGGCACGCTTCCGGGGATAGCCGTACGAGTCCATCAGCGCCGCCGTCGGAGCCTCGAGCATGGAGACCGCCGAGGTGAGCGCCGCAGCAAAGAGCATCAGGAAGAAGAGCGCTCCGAGCAGCATACCATACCGGATCTCCGTAAAGGCCGAAGGCAGGGTGATGAACGCGAGGTTCACCCCGGCTGCAGGGTCAAGGCCCGCGGTGAAGACCAGCGGGAAGATCGCGAGCCCGGCAAGGACTGCAATCAGTATATCGGCGGCGGCGATGATGGCGGCGTTCCGGAAGAGGGCTTCTCTTTTGAGGTAACTCCCGAAGGTGAGCAGGATGCCCATGCCCACGGAGAGCGAGAAGAAGGCCTGCCCGAAGGCCGCGATCCAGACGGCCGGGTCGGTCAGCCGCGAATAGTCCGGGGACAGGTAAAACCCGACTCCCTCGACCGCTCCGGGCTCTGTGAGCGAGACCGCCACGAGGAAGAGGAGGAACACGAGAAGGATCGGGATGAGATACCGGGAGGCCCTCTCGATCCCCTCCCTGACCCCGGACCGCACCGTCATGAAGACGGCGAGCCCCGAAAGAAGGAAGAAAACGAGCGGGAGGTAGGAGTCGGTGAACGCACCGAACTCCATCGGCCGGCCGAGGATGAAGAAGAGGGCATACGCGAGCACCCAGCTCGTGATCACGAGGTAGTAGCCGAGGATCAGGCTGACGATGGTGACGATGACGAGGCCTGCGACGGAGAACCGTTTTCGGATCGACCGGAAGGTGGAGACGACCGACGTCCCCGTGGAGCGTCCGATGGCAAGTTCCAGCACCATCAGGGGGAGGCCGAAGAGGAGGACGGAGACCAGATACGGGATCAGGAACGCGCCGCCCCCGTTGGCGCCCACGATGTAGGGAAACCGCCATATGTTCCCTATCCCCACGGCCGAGCCGATGCTTGCAAGAATGAAGCCCAGCGTTGACGACCACTCTTCTCTCCCCATGCTTCTCACCGTTCGGGGCCAGTTCCCTCGGGTAAAGGGGCGCTCTGCCCTTATATGCATGCCCGGGTTCGGCACATTATCCCCGATCAATGCACTTTTGTACCGGGTGTCCTCATACGACTGCGGTTAGAAGCAGTATGAGTGTCAGTTCCCGGATCCGCCTCGGCAGGGGGAGGGCGGATTGAGCGGCCCAAATCCGTTCCTCATCTCGATCCCGCATGGCGGCACCTCCGTTCCGCCCGAGGTCCGCGATCTCGTCAACCTCTCGCGAAAGGAGATCGTCTTCAACAGCGATCCCCATACCCGCCGCATCTACGGGTTCGACGATGCGGTGGAGGCGCTGGTCGACTTCGACGTTTCAAGGATCTTCGTCGACACCAACCGGCCGCCCTACGACTACCCGCCGCGGACCTAGGACGGCGTGGTCAAGGTTATCACGCAGGACGGGACACCGGTGTTCAGGAGAGGGCAGACCCCCGGCAGGGAACTGATAGGCACCCTTCTGCAGAACTATTACCACCCCTTCCACGAACGGCTGGCCGGAGCGCTCGATACCCGGCCGATCGAGATCGCCTTCGACTGCCACAGCATGCTGCCCAGGTCCCCGCCGGTCCGGATGGACGCCGGACGCCCCCGCCCGCTCTTCTGCCTGAGCAACCGGGGGGACCGGAACGGGAAGCCCAAAACGGCAGGCGGTCTCGTGACCTGCCCGCCGGGATGGCTCCAGGCGCTCGCCCGGTCGTTTCAGGCGGAGTTCGACGGTGAGGGACGGGTTGCGATGAACGATCCCTTCCGGGGCGGTTTCATCTCGGTGGCGCACTACCGGCGGCGGCGGATCCCCTGGGTCCAGGTCGAGATCAACCGCGGCTTCTACGAGACAGAAAACCGCGAGGCCGGGGAGGCACGGCTCGCCGACCTCAGGGAGAGGATCTTCTCCGCCCTCACCGGGTTCTGGGACGAGGTCTCGGGATGAAGAACGTGCTCAATCAGGCCGTATTCCGCCGGATTGTGGGGCCGAAGATACTATGCCGGTAGAGCGCCCACTTATATACCAATGGATCGCCTGAATCTGATCCTGCAGCGTTACTTCGGGCATACGGCGTTCAACCCCTACCAGCGGGAGATCATCGAGGATCTTCTTTCCGGGCGCGACGTCCTCGCGGTGCTTGCGACCGGAGGCGGCAAATCGCTCTGCTATCAGGTCCCCGCGTTCATGGGCGCTGGCGTCACGCTGGTGATATCGCCTCTTATCGCCCTGATGAAGGACCAGGTCGACGACCTGCAGGCCCGCGGGATCGGCGCGGAAGCGCTGAACTCCTCCTGCTCCTACGCCGCGACACTGCGGATCCTCTCTGATCTCAAGGAGAATCTGATCCAGATCCTCTACGTTTCGCCGGAGAAGGCGGTCGGCGAAGATTTTATCGACCTTATGGCGTCCCTTCCGGTCACGCTGATCGCGGTCGACGAGGCGCACTGCATATCGATGTGGGGGCACCAGTTCCGTCCGGAGTACCGGTCGCTCGCTGTACTCAAGGAACGGTACCCCGGGGTGCCGATGGTCGCCCTGACGGCGACCGCCACGCCGGACGTCCGCGAAGACATCGTCCGGCAGCTCAATCTCGCGGACCCGGCGATCTATGTCGGGAGTTTCAACCGCGAGAACCTCCGCTACGCCGTCGTCCCGAAGGAAGAGGGCGCATATGAACGGCTCCGCGCCTACCTCCGGGGCAGGAGAGGGGAGGCCGGGATCGTCTATGTCGCAACGAGAGACGGGGCCGAGACGCTTGCGGCACGGCTCCGGGCCGGCGGTGTCCCGGCGCTTCCCTACCACGCCGGGATGACGGCGGCCGCCCGGGGGGAGACGCAGGATAGGTTCATCGGCGGGAAGGTTCCGGTCGTCTGCGCGACGAGCGCGTTCGGCATGGGCATCGATAAGCCGGATGTACGGTTCGTCGTTCACTACGATATGCCAAAGACCCTCGAGGCCTACTACCAGGAGAGCGGCCGGGCGGGTAGGGACGGCAAGGAGAGCGACTGCATCCTCTTCTATAACGATAACGACGCACGGCGCCTCCGGTCGTTCATCGACCGCGATCTTCCGTCCGAGTTCCAGCGCGAGGTTGCACGCTCGAAATTGCAGAGCATGGCGGATTACTGCACCACGGCGGAGTGCCGGAGAAAGATGCTCCTTGAATACTTCGGGGAACGCTTCGACGCTCTTCCCTGCGGGGGCTGCGACGCCTGTGCGCCGGCCGGAACCCCGGCCGGAAAGGCCCGCCCCCGGCCAGGGCAGCGGAAGCGCGGTGCCGCCCGCTCTGTTTCCGGCTGAGCCGCCGGATGCCGGTGCTCCGTATCCCGTTCTCCGGGGAAACATCTATTACATCGACGGCAGAATGAGCGTTCCGGGAGTTGCCATGGCAAAGAAGTTATACCGCTCAACAACCGACCGGTGGGTCGCCGGAATATGCGGCGGCATCGGAGAGTACCTCGAGATCGACCCGAACGTCATCCGGGCCATCTGGGTCATCGTTACCGTGCTGACGGGGTTCCTGCCCGGGATCATCATCTACATCCTGCTCTGGCTCATCCTGCCGGAACAGGGGCAGGCACGCCCGGTGGGGGCGTTCAGCGAAGCGTAGGAGAGGGCAGGGTGCGGCCGGGAGGCTGTGCCCGTTTTTTTTTGCGGAGGAGGGGCCGGCTGTGTGTGCTCCTCTTACACAGGATTACCTGGTTCTCCATTGGTCACTCGCCCGTACGCGGCTTTCCAGTGGATATCGCG
>NZ_DAFZ01000033.1:0-28258 GCF_002498065.1 Methanoculleus sp. UBA208
CCTCCCCCGCGTGGCGATAGCCAATGGGAAACCGTTTCAGCAACTTGACACAGGAGATCGTCCAATTTGTTATGAGCGCTCTTAATTGCATTCAGAACTCTGTGAATCTTTAACCATGTGGTACTTTTGGGATGACTTCTATGGCTCACCACTTATCGAGATCAAAGAACGCATACGCACCGCTCAGTACAGGCGCTCAGGGCAGTCAGTAAGGAACCGGTCGGCCTGTACCGGGATATCAGGAGGCTGATCGTGGAGCGGCAGTCCGGCGACACCCGGGGTAAGTCAGTTGTCCAACAACTGGCTGGAGATCTGCAAAAGGAGTTTCCTGGCATCGACAGATTTTCTCCCTCCAATCTGGCGTATGAAGTCATTTTTCGAGATATATGTCGGTTCTGCAAAACTCGCACAATTGGTGCGAGAAATAGACTGGCGTCACAACCTGATCATCCTCCGACCTCACGATGGGCGCCGCCGCGAGCCAGTCGACCGAGGAGGCACTCCGCGACGGAAAGGAGTGGGTCTGCTGGTCCGCAGGGGCCGGGAAAGGATGATATGTGATGCGGGAAAACGTACGATAGTATGAGGGCGCGCCATCTGCTTGAGGCGGGAGAGAAAGAGGAGGTGCTCCACACCATCCGTACGGTCCTCGCCGGATTTGACGAGATAGAGGTGGGGTACGTCTTCGGCTCGTTCTGCAGGGGGAATTTTGGCGACGTGGACGTGGCGATCCTCGTCACCGGCGAAGTTGCCCCTTACCAGGCGATGCGGTTCGCGCGGCGGGTCGAGCGGGAGCTCGAACGGGGGTTCGGTTACCGCTTTGAGGCTGACGTGAAGGTCCTCAACACCGCCCCAATCTCCCTCCAGCATGAGATCATCAAGAGCGGCAGACCCGTGTTCTCCCGCGACCGGGAACGGAGGGTCCGTTATGAGGCAGGCGTGCTCTCCCTGTACCTCGACTATGCGGAGACGCTCGACTGGTTTGACAGAGTTCTACTCACGAGGGCCTGATATGGACGAAGGGATCCTCGGTCACCTCCGTGAGCTCGATGAGGCAGCCGGGGATTGGGAGCGCTATCGGTCCATCACTCTCGCTGAGCTGAGGACCGACCGGGACAAACGGAACATGGTGCTGCACGCGCTCCTCGTCAGCATCCAGGCATCGATCGACATCGCCAACCACCTGGTCGCGGCCTGCAGCTCCCGGCGGCCCGAAACTTACCGGGAGAGTTTTGCTATTTTATGTGATGAAAGGCTTATCCCGGAAGACCTCGGAGTCCGGCTCTCCGACCTCGCAGGATTCAGAAATGTCCTGGTTCACCTCTACTGCCGGCTGAACCTGGAAGAGGTCTATGGGGTGCTACAGGACGATCTTCCGGTTGTGAACCGTTACCGGGAGATGGTCCGGGCGATGCTCCGGGACCACCTTCTCCCGGAGTAACGGCCCGGGGGATTTCGCGCCCGCTGCTGGAAGAGTGCGACGAAGGGGGTGGATGAACGATTATCAGTCCTATACTGAGGCACTACCAGTTAAAATCGGTATATACCGTCGGAACACTATATTCAATACTCGATGTGCTTTCAAAAGCAACTGAGATCCCGCGGAGCGAATTGATCGATGCAATCAGATAGTTCCTCCATTTTAACTCCCTCCGGTCAGTTCGTTGTGCAGGGGAGCGACAACATGATATTTCTTGTCACCTTTTTGGATAACCATTTGAACGTGGCTTCCTGTTTGTCGAAGGTACGTGTACCCGAGAGATTCGAGGTATTTAACGATCTTGAATCTATTAACAACCGGTCGCCTTGACATTGCGATCGACTGTGAATTGGCATTCAAACTGTTGTGTAGGTGGTTCGGCGTCGATCTCATCGAGTTCAAGGATGAAGTCGGGCACGGGTTCGGTCGTAACGGTGATCGTGATCTGTTCTCCCGATCCGATCTCTTCTTCGAAATAGAGTTCTGTTGCTTCTATGATATTATCGACGAGTTCGCCAAGAGTTTCTCCCTGGGTGACGATGCCGTGATCTGTAGCACGAGCGGTCCATCCCCCATCGTAATAGAATATTTTGAATTTGACGAACATGATGTTCACCTCGAATCAACTGAGGTTTATGCGGTTTGGTTTGATAAACATAGTGACGATACCGGGTCCGGCGTCTCGAGGGCGGCTATCGCGGTTAGCCGATTTAACACTCTCCATGGGCTTTAACCGGGAGCATTTTCGCATTCCTTGAACCCCGGTGCTGTAGCGCACCCACAGGCCTTCGGCAAGGTGATGGTGACGCTGGCGAGGCGGATCGCCGGGAGGAGAACCTGGATTACCGCCCGGCAACCCAATGCCGTGCAATGAACTCCCGCACGATCTGCGCCGCCACCGCCGCCGTCTGCCCGGAATCGAACGGTGCGACCTCCACGTAATCGAACCCCGCAGCCTGCAACGCAAGAGCCCACATCACCTCCCGGATATCGAGCGGTCACATGAGGAATGCCTGAATCTGCCCGGCGAGTTGCCCTGATGGGATGGACGGTGGAGACCAGTGCTCTCGTTAAGGCCCTCTCAGATTTCAAAATTCTTAGTGCGAGTAAGCCGACTCATTCGTATAATCTTCAGTGCAGATCAGTTCTGCACACGTGACGAAATCCATTGCCTTAGCGATGATCGACACCACCTCTTCTCGCATAATCTCCCGGCAGATCGTGTAATCCACTTCTTCCCGAAGTTCTTCAATCAGGTTCAATGCTCGTCCGTGTTCAGGGGGAAGTTCCCCCGTCTTAACATAGAGAGAACCGATAGCCGAGATCAACCCTGCATGAGTTTTTATCTCTACACCTTTTCGGTGCAAAAGAGCAAGAGCCGCAAGGTACATTGCGTAGTAAGCCCGGTTGATCGCGTCTTCATGGTGGCCTTCGGTGCAGAGGATGCGCGCCGCATCGAGGCGTTGACGCGATTTCCTGAGAAGCGCTGTTATAACAGACTGATCACCCATCCTTTATACCGCCACCCCGTCCTGGAGAACATGTCTGACAAAGGGATACTGCCGGTGCGCCGCAACATCGGCGCGGGAGAGTACCTTGACCGAGATTCGCTCGCCCGTCTGCATCAGCAGATCAAAAGCAAGTCCGGTGAGAAATTCGCGAAGCCGAAAGTCCTCTTCAGGCGTAATTACGAGGATATCGATATCTGAGTCCGGCCGGTCATCTCCCCGGGCCACAGAGCCAAAGAGTATGATCTCTTCTATCGCGTCTCCGCACGCCTCTCGTGCCTTTGCCGCGAACTCATGGGCGATCGGCCGCTTGACCAACGGCATACAACGGAGTAGTTGTGGATATACAACTATAATGATTACTGCTCCGGGAGTGTAGGAGGAGGTCGCGTTTCCTGAGGGAGCCGTATGGAATTGGAGCCTGATTACGAGGAGAACCGACAGGGGAGGCGGGCTACTCTCTCCAGGGCGGACGGGCTCCAGACGAGGCCTCGGTATGCCAAAAGGCTAATATTGTCGATGCATCCTCTAGAACGCCAACAATTCCTGCGCCCGATACCTTGAGATGTACAGAGCCTCTGCAGGCTGGTGAAGCTCTGGGGACGTCCGGTTCCCGAATATAATCCCCGGATCGTTGAGAGGGAGCGCGCTCCGTTGAACACGCCATCGACGAGAATAGCAGAAAGGAATCTGGATCTTCACCGCCCGGCAACCCAATGCCTTGCGACGAACTCCCGCACGATCTGCGCCGCCACCGCCGCCGTCTGCCCGGAATCGAGCGGCGCGACCTCCACGTAATCGAAGCCGGCGGCGTACGGTGCAAGGGCCCGCACGACCTCCCGGATATCGAGCGCCGTCATCCCGAACGGCTCGGGCGTCCCGAGGCCCGGGGTGAGACAGCAGTCGATCGCGTCGGCATCGATCGAGAGGTAGACCCTCCTCCCCGCAACGTGCTCCCGGACCTCCCGGAGAACGGCGGCGATCCCCCGCTCCCGCACCGTATCGGCGGTGTAGAGGTGCGTCCTCTCCGCCGCAATCTCGAACTGCTCGCGATCGCCGCTCCGGGCGCCTATGACGACGACGTCCTCGACCGCTTCAAGGACACGCCGGGTGACGCACCCGTGGCTGTAAGGCGTTCCGTCGAGTTCGTCCCGGAGATCCAGGTGAGCGTCGCAGACGACATAGACATCCGGCCGGACGGCCCGGACCGCGCCGACAGTCGCGGTGTGCTCGCCGCCGAGCATCACCGGCACCTTGTTGTCGCGGACGATATCCCCCGCGACGTCCGTGACCTGCCCGGCGACCACCTCCGGCAGCCGGGAGACCGCAAGGTCGCCGAGGTCAGTGATCGGCACCTCAGAAAAATCTACTTTGGTCGCAGGATCGTAGGACTCGAAGTTGAACGAGACCTCCCGGATTGCCCGGGGCCCGAACCGCGTCCCCGGCCGAAACGACGTCGTAGCGTCGTAAGGCACGCCGAAGACGGCGTAGCGGGCATCCTCGTATGACGCATCCGCATCCGCAAAATGGAGATGGGCGAGCTCGTGCATGCCCGTTTTCGTAAGCCAGAAAAGGTCACTCAAGTTTCTTCTTGCCCAGGGATGATATATACGGAATCTCCTTACCCGGCTCAAGGCCGGCGACCTGCTCTTCGGTCACGTCGAGTTCGAACATCTCGAAGTCCTTGACGTCCATGAGCTGGACGGTCGTGCCGGCGATCGAGATGACCTGTGCCATCTTCCGCTCCACTATGGGCACGTAGGTCTTCGCCGAGACCGGTTGGACGATCGAGCGCCTGACACCGTCGAAGATGCCGACGCAGTCTACGCGGGACTTTGCCGCTCCGTGCTTCCCCGGTTTGGAGGTGGCGATGGAGACAATCCTGCAAGGCTCATCCTCTACGACGACGTAACGTCCCTCTTTCAGTTTCCCAACTTCTGTCTGTTCCTTCATATTGTCTCACTCGGTAAACGCGTGATTAATGTATCTGGATTACAGTACATAAATACACCGTAAAACGAGGGAAGGAACGAGGGGAGTTGATGGAGTTCATCCGGGCGTGTGACGACGTGGCGGGGGCTGTTTCCGATGCCGTGGCCGGCATGGTCGGAACACCGGAAGCAGGGGAGTACGTTAAGATGGGCGCGGACGGCACGCCCACCAAAAAGATAGACCAGGTCGCAGAAGACATCATCGTGGACTACTTCGCGCGCCACCCGTTCTGCCGGCGCCTGATCAGCGAAGAACTCGGATGCGCCGAGATGGGCGGGGAGAAAGGAACCATCTTCGTCGACCCGGTCGACGGCACCTACAACGCCGTGGTCGGGATCCCCTTCTACGCCCTCTCCATCGCGTATGCAGAAGAGGGAGTCGTGCAGGCGGGATATGTCCAGAACCTCGCCACGGGCGAGACATTTTATGCCGTCCGGGGCCGGGGGGCCTGCCTTGATAGGCATCCCATCCGTGTCTCGGGGGTATCGCTCCTCGAAGAGAGCGCCATGAGCGTCTACGGCCGAAAGTTCGACCCGACGCGTGTCCAGATGATCGGCAGGAAGATCCGGCGGTGGCGCCTCCTCGGAGCATCGGCGCTCGAGCTCTGCTATGTCGGATGCGGCCGTATCGACGGCTTTGTCGACGTGCGGGGAACGCTCCGCGTCACCGACGCGGCGGCGGGGATGCTGGTCTGCGAGGAGGCCGGGGGGACGGTCTCCGATCTGGAAGGGAACGCCCTTGTCTTCCCCGACGAGGTCTCCGTCGGGCGGAGCCTCGTCGCCACGAACGGCATCGTGCACAACAAGGTCGTCGAGTACCTGAGGTGAACCGAGTATGAAGATTGTCCTGGTATCGCGTATCGACGATGCGGAAGCACTCCGCTACACCGCGTCGCTCGTCCGGGAACTCGAAGGTCTGGGGCACGAGGTTGCTCTCGAGGAAGGCACGGCGGAGCACCTCGGAGAAGAGGGTGTTTCGTTTGAGGATATCGGCGGCGACCTGGCCGTGGTCGTCGGCGGCGACGGATCGGTTCTCCTCACCGTCCACCAGATGAAGAACCAGATCCCGGTCCTCGGGATCAACTGGGGCGAAGTGGGATTCCTCGCGGACCTGGAACCCGACGAAGCACGAACGTTCTTCGCCGCCCACACGGATGGGTTCCGTGTCGAGCGCCGGATGCGGGTCAGCCTCTCCGTCAACGGGAGATCGCTCGGCGACGCCCTCAACGAGGCCCTCGTCGTCACTGACCGGCCGGCAAAGATGCTCCGGTTCGGCGTTTACGTCGACGGCACGCCCGCGGAGCGGTTCAGGGCCGACGGCCTGCTCGTATCGACCCCGACCGGATCGACCGCATACGCCATGAGCGCGGGAGGGCCGATCGTCGACCCGCAGATCGAAGGGTTCCTCCTCGTGCCGCTCGCGCCGTATATGCTCTCGTCCCGTCCCCACCTCATCAGCACCGAGAGGAACCTTGAGATCACGCTCGAGACCGAGAAACCGGCGCATCTCGTCATCGACGGTCAGAGCACGTTCGAACTCGAAAAAGAGTCTACCATCACGGTCAAGAAGTCGGATCAGCCCGCCCTCTTCGTCCATACAGACAAACCCTTCTTTGAAAAGGTGAACCACAAACTGCGCAACCTCTGACCCTGCTGATACCCCGAACAGAGATTTTATGAGTGAGCGCGGGGATTATCTCAACAGAGGAGTGAGCACGATTATGGAAGACCAGATGCGCACGGAGATCGCCTACGCGGAGATCGCGGAGACGCTGAAGAAATCCCTCGACCTGCGGGGGTCACCGGTCGCGGTCAAACTCGCAAAGAACCCCGAGGGCATCCCCGAAGGGGTCGGGCCGATCGACGAGACCGTCCGCCACTGCCAGATGATCACCAGGGCACGGCTGAACGGCGAGATATTTTACGCGACCGCCGACAAGCACGTCTGCATGGGGGGCGCCTGGGCCCTTGGGCTGAAGGAACTCACGCCGAGCCTCCGTTCGGGAGAGTTCTACTACAAACTCGGCAAGTTCGAGAGCTGGGCCGCCTGCATGCGGACCATCCGGCAGGTGCCGCACGTCCCGGAACTCGAGACGTATGCGACCGTTTATGCGCCGCTCGAGAAGACGCCGTTCGACCCGCACGTCGTCGTCATCGTTGCCGAGCCCCGGGCGATGCTGAAACTCGCGCAGACAACGCTCTACCTGCTCGGAGGACGGATCGAGTCCACGATGGCGGGGATCCAGTCGGTCTGTGCGGACGCGACCGCGCTGCCCTACCTCTCCGGCAACGTCAACTACTCGCTCGGGTGCGACGGATCGCGCCGGTTCTCGGGGATTGAGGACAACGAACTCGTCATGGGCATCCCCGCCGAGCTCCTTCCCGAGTTTGCCCGGTCGCTCCCGATCGTCACCGCCGCACCCGGGTCGGTGAAGTAACAAAGTATCCCTCTATTTTTACGGCACACCCCCCGTCCAGGGACTGTTCCCGGGTACAAGACTTATCACCCCGGCAGGTCAACTATTCAGCAGGTGGTTTTTTTGCAGGTATCCATGAAGCTCGAGATGAGGGACCAGCCCGGACAGCTGGTCGCAGCCCTCCAGCCGATCTCGGCTGTCGGGGGAAACATCATCGCGGTCATCCACCAGCGGGAGACACCGGCGGCTACGGAAGTGCTGGACGTCCAGATCGTGCTGGAACTTCCCGAGGGCCGCCTTGAGAAACTCCTTGAACTGCTCCGGGAGCAGGGCGTCAACGTCGTGCGCATCGGCGAGCAGCGTCTCCTCTATGAATGCACGCTGATCACGATCGGGCATTTGATGCACACGGATCTCTCCGATACGGTCGACCGGATCGACACGACCGGCTCGGCCGAGGTGACGGACCTCTCCCTTGCCATGCCGGCGATCAACGCCCCGTCGTCGGCCCGCATCACCATCCGTTCGACCACCCGCGAGGAGATGAAGAAGGCGATCAGGATCCTGCGCAGCGTTGCGGAGCAGAAGGATCTCCTCATCATCGAGCCCCTGGAGGGTGTATGATGCGGATCGCCATCCTGGGGTTCGGCTCCGTCGGCCGGGGGATCGCCCGGGCAATCCTTGCAAAAAACCTCGATCTCGCCGTCACCGGTCTTGCCGATTCAAGGAGCGGGATCATTGACCCGGCCGGGATCGACATTGCGGCGGCGCTTGCCAGGAAGGAGGGTGGCGCCCCCTGCGGCAGCCCGGACGTCAGCCCCGCGGACGTGGTGGCGAAGGCGGATTACGACGTCCTGGTCGAGGTGACCCCGACGAACGTGGATGACGGCGAGCCGGCGCTGGGCCACATCCGGGGAGCCCTCCGGCGGCACAAGCACGTTGTCACCTCGAACAAAGGCCCGATCGCTCTTGCCTACCCGGAACTCCGGGACCTGGCAGCGGCAAACGGCGTCTTCCTGAGGTACGAAGCGACGGTCTGCGGCGCGATCCCGCTCATCCACGCGATGCAGGAGGGGCTTGCGGGCAACACCATCTCCAGACTTTACGGGGTCTTCAACGGCACCTGCAACTACATCCTCACCCGGATGGCCGAGGACAGTCTCACCTACGAGCAGGCTCTTGCCGAGGCCCGGGAACTCGGGTATGCCGAAGCCGACCCCACCTACGACGTCGAGGGGATCGATGCGGCGATCAAACTGGTCATCCTCGCAAACGCCATCCTCGATATGCGGACCACGCTCGACGACGTGGAGAGGACGGGGATCACCCTCCTGACACCCGAAGCCCTGCGGCTTGCGGAGGATCAGGACTGCACCATCCGGCTGATCGGCGAGGTCGTCCCGGAGGCGGGGGTGCTCCGCGTTTCGCCGCGGATCGTCTCAAAAGTGCACCCGCTCGTCGTCGAAGGAACACTCAACGCGGTCACGGTGGGGACGGACCTCGCCGGGGACCTGACGTTCATCGGGAAGGGCGCGGGCTCCGTCGAGACCGCCAGCGCGGTGATCGGCGACCTCCTCTACATCCGTGATCGGCATGTCCAGGGTTCTTGAGCGGAGAAAGCAGTACCTGCGGCTGATGCGTCAGGCGACGCTTGAGAGTGGCTACTTTACGGTGGTCGAGATCGCGGAGGCGACCGACACCCCCCGGAGCACCGTCCAGGACTGGGTGAACCGCCTCATCGAGGAGGGCTGCGTCCTCATCACGGAGGAGCAGCGAGGGCGGCACGCGGCGCGGTATGCGGCGACCAGCGTGATGCCGGAGAGCGCCTGCCGGCGGGTCTTCACCACGATCGACGGCGGCGAGGTCGAGATCTACCATGAGTGCATGAGCGGGGGATGCGCAGCGTTCTGCGAGTTTCATCACGCCCGTGCCGGCGGCGCCCTGCAGTCCGTCCGCCGGGACGGGACACTGCTTCGCGAGCGGGCGAGCCTCGGGCGGCGGGAGGTGGCCGTCGGGCTCGATCCCGCGCCGGCGGTCGGTATCGTCGGCGTCTTCCACGAGGACGGCTACATCCGCCAGCAGATCCGGTGTATCGGCGGCCCGGCCTACTCGCTCACCGATATGATGTCCTTTGCCGAAGGCGTCCGCGGCGTCACCGTCCGCCGCGAAGGGCCGGTGGTCGAGGGCGAGGTGGTCACCCGGGCGCTCGCCTACGTCGCCGTCGGGATCGACGACACCGATACCGGGACCGAGGGCGCGACGTTCGCCCTCGCCCTCGCCCTCCTTCAGCACCTCGCGAAACTCGACGGCGTCATGCCGATCGGCCACCGGGTGGCGATGCTCAACCCCCGGCTCGAGATCCGGACCGCCGGGAACTCCTGCAGTTACATCGAGCTCGCGGTGGAGCCCGGCCAGGTCTCGCAGATCGAGGAGTCCGCCGTGCGGTTCGTCGCCGGAGAGGCGGCGTCCCCCGAGTGGGGGATCGCCGTCCGGCAGGGGTTCAGAATACCCCGCGATCTCCGGGCCTACGGCAGGAGCGCGAGAGAGTCGGTGATCGACCGGGGAGCGGCGGAGGCGATCGCAGAACGGTTCGGTGCCCGCCTTCACGGCGGCCGGGGCGTTATCGGGGCGCTCGCGGCGGTCTCGCTCGTGGGGCTCCCGCACGACGTGCTGCTCGACCCACAACGGGATGTCTGCGCCGATTGGGAGCCGGCGGGGTGAGATTTTGGATTCCGGCTATAGGGGGTTCCTTTTGCGAAGTTTTTTGGGCTTCAGTCTATGCCCACTTTTCAGCCCATCACACATTGAAACGTCGCAAAAACCAGGCACGGATTTCCACCGGGCTGCGCATCTGACGATGCTCGAAGGACGCTCCCTGAGGAGCATCCTCCTGCGCACCCAGCGGTGTCGGCAGGGGCATGTCCGGGATCGGCCGTGGTCCGCGTGGCTTCTTGAATGACGCTGCGTTGAATCGTGAGAGCCAGGTTTCCAGTTGCCGCTGAAACGTGTACTCTGCGAGGGGAGCGCTCGGGAAGGTGTAGGACACCTCTTGAACGCCGGAAGCGCTCGTCCTTCATATCCTCAAGCACTCCTGACCGGACACCTCGGTATAATCATGTCATCATATGTCGAACGAATAGTACCTGCATCCATACCACGCCATACATACAGACGAATGCCAGGATAACGGTGAGAAGTGCATGCGTTCGCGGGATGCATCTGCCGTATTGGGTGGCTGCGACATAGATAATGAACGTCCATACAAAGCCGATGATGCCTATTAACCAGAAGACCATCCAGAATACTGCTGTCGTGGGATCTGTAGCGAAATTTGGGAAAGAGAGGTAGCCAGAGCCTATCATCAAACGAGACACTTCATGCATGATCTGTCGCCCGGTGAGAATACTGAAGATTGCCTGAATAAGACTGAATATATATCCCACAAGGATACCGTACGCCGTGTATGCGAAAAGCCGGAAAAAAGACCCTTTTCCGCGAAGGAGGGTTGCTATCACGAAGATAATGGCGGTAAAGGCAATCCAGTAAAAGATAGGACCGAGCGTGATTTGTATAATTGACCAGAGAATATATCCTTTTGTAGGAAAGATTCCCGCTCCTCCGAGCAGCTGCTCTATTCCAGCCAAGATTACCTGGAAATACCATGCCGTCTGGATCAAACAGATGCCCAGTATGAGGAGCAGCGGCGGCAGGAGGCGCGGATGCTCCGGCATGCCCTCGAAGAATTGAAACGGGTGGAAAAGCAGTTTGAGGAGATTTTTGAAGAGGTGTCCTGGCATTTCATCGATCGACACGTTAGCACTCCTTCACATAAACCCCTATTATCTCCACGTAGCCATCCCCAGCGAAATCTTCGTTAAACTCAGTCGAGACACACGACCCCTCGTGTAGATCATCATCTCCTGCGGTAGCAGTCACTGTTCGTCCTCTCACCCTGACTTTTACTCGATGCGATCCGCCCCCTCATTGTAGACTGAAGTAGAGCGATAGATTATTCGTGGTTCCTCAGGTTCAATCCAGCGTCCAGATGGCCATCACCAGCACCGAAAATGCCAATCCGAGGATCATAAACACCAGCCAGACCCGTGCCCAGAACCGGTTGTAGTACCATGTTCCCCGCAGTTCCGGGTCCCGGGGGTGCATCCGCCAGTCGATGTAATCCCGCATGAACGGACGGCCGCACTCCGGACAGATGGAACGAAACTCCCTGCTCCTGCGCCCGCAATGCGGGCATGTGAAACCCTGCACAGATTCGTCATGGGTCCCGGACTCCTGCTCCGCAGTCCCCTTCAGGAGAATGATGACCATAATGCACTTCGCGTAATTCCTGTTCTACTGAGCCGATTCGCCGTTGCCTGCCCGTGGAAGTACCGTTCGAGCAGCATCGTCATTGTCGTTTTTCCGGTACCGGGGACCGATGCAATCACGTAGATACGGCTCATGAAGATCCACCGATCGCATAACACGGTAGTGAAGGATATTAGCACATTCACCATCCTGCCTCCTCTCTCGCTATCCTGAGTGCATAATCAATCGGGCTCCAGTAGATCCGAACCGTCCTGTTGTGTATCACGGTGTCGTTCAACGCCTCGTTTTCGGGTGTGAGGTTGCGCACCCACACCCCGATCTCTGTGGGCGATGTCATGAAACCCGATATCTGCAATTCGGGATGGTCCTCCTGGAGTTGCACCAATTCGGCCCCAAGCTGCTCTAACTCTTTCTCATACTCTTTCTCATAATCGGCATCGTGAACGACCTTAAAGGTCCAGCCGCCGACCTGCCTGCCCTGAATGGCATCCACGTCGTTTTCATCCGGTATGGAGTACACATAGATGGTAGCCTGTTTGTTCTGGGGATCGAGCTCCCACGTTCGTACACTTCCGATATCTACGAATTGCACAATGTTTTCCATTTCCTCTTTTACTTCATCCGGCAGCCCCTCCGCCGTCATATTCGCCTCGCTCAGCGCTCGCCTCACGCCGACAGGCACATGGTGTTCCTGAACGACGTTAAAGGTCCAGCCGCCGACCTGCCTGCCCTGAACGGCCTTCACCTCCGTTTCATACTTTTCACTCCGAATGATGTACGTATAGACGATGACCCGGTTGTTTTGAGGATCGAGTTCCCACTTCCGCATACCCCCGATTTCGGTGTTTTTCATTTCCTCTTTGACTTCATCGGGTAACTCTTCCAGCGTCATATTCGCCTCCTTCAGCGCTCGCCTCACGAATGACGGCACATATGATTCCCAGACGACGTTAAAAGTCCAGCCGCCGACCTGTCTGCCCTGAACGGCACTCAGCTCCATTTCATGCTCTTCATTCAGTGCGAGGGACGCATAGATGACGACCTGCTTATTTTGGGGATCGAGCTCCCACGTTCGTATAATATCTTCGAACTGCACGGTGTTTTTCAGTTCTTCGGTTACGTCGTCGGGTAACTCATCCTGCGTCATGTTTGCCTCTTCCAGCGCTCGCTCCACGATTCCAGACCTATGCAAAGACTCATATATCTCCTGGGCCCGCTCCCAGATCTCTTCCGATGTCATGTTCTCACCCCCCTGCACTTCTTCAGGCACCTGTTCAGGCGTTGCATTTTTAGCCTCTTCAGGAGAGTGTACCGCTACGATCACCGCTGCCGAGCAACAGACGACTCCAATTGCGACAACGGCGGCGATGATTCGTGCAGTTGGTTTTGTCATTCTTCCGCTTCCTCCGGGGCGACAGTGCCGTTTTTATCGATCAGAGAGACTTCATCGGGCGTCGAGACGAAAACACTCCAGGTCCAGTAGTTCTCTCCGGACCCGTTTTCGTTCGCCGCGACCACCCGCACCGTGTGCTCCCCGAGCGGGGCGCTCTGGAAAGTGTGGGACACCTCCTGGACGCCCGGCTCGCTCTGGTAGACAGGCTCGTCGTCCAGGTACACCGTCAGCGTCGCCGGCTGGTCGCACGATGCCGTGAATTCCTGCTCCGCCCCGACGGGATCGCCGACGTCCGGGTTTGCTAGGCTGACCCGGGTCACTTGTTCCTCCTCTACACACGTCAAATCAGCAGCCCCGACATCAGTCCTATACTTCTTCGTAAACACCCGGGTAGTTCATATCTAACATCATCGCCGTTTATGGACGAACAAGACCGTCGTTCCAATCGCAAGAATCGCCGCAAGGATATCGAAGCCCGGAGACCTGGTCGAAGACCGCACCGGCCTGTCGAGATCCAGAACTCCGATACGGGATGCCGTCGTCCAGTTCTGCCAGATCATCTCCCTCTGGGGCCAACCTATACCGAAATACCCTAGTTGCGGTTCGCAATTCGTAATTTTCACAGATTCAGAAAAAATGATTTTATTATCCACCGACTGCCTTGTGAGGAACCGGATTGATCCGTTTATAGTTAACTGATTTAGATCTGTGCCATCTACACTTGCCTCCCAAATATCCCCATAATTAATAAATACTACATTTTTACCATCAGGGTTCCATTCTACTGAACGATATAAGCCGTCTGTGGAGATAGGCACATCGGTTTCATTTTTTAGATCAACAATTCTGATGCCATTTTTATATTTTGCATATGAGAGATTTGTGATGTACGCGAATTGACTGAAGGAGGGATTCCACGCCAGTTCTGCGATCATGTACTCATTAGTGGTTTTTATTTGGGTTTTTTCTATTTTAGATTCGTCAATATTTACCTGAACTTTTGTGTACTGTGCAGACTCTCGTTTCCAGTTCTCCCCGGATAAAAATATAAGATATTTCCCGTCATTGCTCCATTTGATCGTCTTTTCAAATCCTATATAATAAAATGAACCCCCTACTGAAAATTCATCAAAGCCTCTCGAATGAGACAGTTGATACAATTCACTCACATCGTAATTGTAAGTATTCATAATATTTACTGTCGTATTACTACCATCATTTGAAGTAAACGCCAGATATCGGCCGTCAGGACTCCATGAAATACACTTCGCCGTCGAATCGTTCACGACCAATTGCTCTTGGCTCCTGTTGGTTCTAATGATCCAGATCCCTCTCGCAGGTGAAGCGTTTATCTGATTATCCCGATCCTGTGAGCCGCTGATTGCAATTGAATCTCCTTTTGGATTCCATTGAGGAACCCCGTATACATTGATATCGGAGAGTTTGTGCTGTTGCGAACCATCACTCCTGATAAGATATAATTGCCCCGTTGTTTTTGCACATCCTGTCCATGCATAGTTACAATTGCACGGCTGTTTCCATTCTCTGCACACTATTGCAATTTCTGTTCCGTCGGGACTCAAAGCCGCCAGATCGCATGATAGTCCTGTATGAGTAAGATACGTTACATTGTAGAGTGATGAAATTGGGGGCTGATCCGGCGAAAGGGTGAAATCCATCGTGGCTGATACTGATATGACGAGAAGTCCGATGACAATAATTGTCAGCCCAACACCGCGTAAATGAAATGTATTCATTTCAGGTACTATCTCCATCAACTGCTGATTACTGAGTTATACCAAAGTTTAAGACAAATTCTTCTTCACCGGGAGATCCCTGTACTTCCCGCCGTGTCCAGATTAACCGAGCACCGAATGTTCCCTGCTGTGGATTATATGGATTGGGTTCTAGAGGATATTCGTCAGATGAATATCTCAATTTCAGGCAAATATTCGGTCGGAGTGTTTTTTCCTGCTCACTTTCTGGCTCATCTATTTTTTTAACTCTGATCCAAGTTAACACAATCTCATTATCTGACAAATCAGCCGTTGGAAAAGGCAGTTCACCATTCTGACCATAAATCCACTGAATCTCCGACATGAAATCGATATTAACAATCGATTCATCTGAAGTGACGGGCAGTTTTCTGACGCACCTCCATACACCCTGATCGTCGGTTGCACAGGCTTTTAACACAGAGCGGTCTCTGAGGTCAAGCCGCATCGTGTGCGTCATATTACAGGTCAGTTTCATACAGCCGTACTGCGCTCTGCCATCCGGATCGATCCAGCAGGGATTGGGGGGATCATCAGGTTCATTGCACCGACTACCCCCGTCACTGTCCCACATATATGCGGTGAATGCGATAAACCGATGGACTGAATTTTCCCAAAAATCACGGTGAAAAGCAATCGCTCCTTTTTTCATAGTATGGTCTTCATTGGTATACGCATGGCTTGGGATGAGGAGTTTATGATCTCCCGGTGATGAAAAGGACGAGGCATCGAAAAAGGGCATATCACTCATTCTTGCTTCGAATTCATAGCCTAGGATTATATAATTTGGCATGGCTTCAAATTCAATCGCCGCCTGATCGATACCGACGATTAACGTCCATTGCCATGTGACGGGATCCGATATCCCGTTGCCGTTCTCAGCAATGATCGAGACCGTATGTGTCCCAAGGTGTGAGGCGACCTTCATATAGGCAATGAAGTCCGGACACTGCTCAAATGTGACATCCGTGTCGACCTGTGCAACGGTTCTCATATCGACAACAACGTCATCTACTTTCAATGTCAGCAGGGCAGGTTGGTTCACCTGAACTGTAAGAACAGGTGGATTATCATTCATCCTGTAGAGGCCGAGAGTATCGGTCGTAGGACTGACCTTCGTCACTGTTGGTGAGGCCGGATAGCCACATTGCACAGCATTCGCTTCTTTGAGTGTCCATCTGCCGTTGATGCATTCAAAGAGATCATAGCCGACACATTTTGTTGCCCCTTCCGAAAAACACTCTTTTACGTTCCAGTCCCAGTGATTCTGGCCCGAACCATTAGAATTCGTGGCAACGACCGAAACGACGTGTTCGCCCAAAGGTGCCGCTTCATGAAAATACGATGCATTCTGGGTCGGAACCGGGGTCTCCTGCTTGAGCTGGCCATCGAGGTAAAAGCGTATGATGGCGTATTGATTGGACCGTGCCGTGAAGAGCCTGGATGCATTCACCGGATCCGTCACCTCCGATTCGGCAGGATCGACTAGGTAAATTGTGGGCGGGGTGACGAAAATATTCCAGGTCCAATAGTCCTCCCCCGATCCGTTGGCGTTCTGTGCAACAACTCGTACCGTATGGACGCCCAACAACGGTATCTGAAACGAATGCGACGCCTGCGTCACGTTCGGATAGGCGTGGGGTACGCCGTCGTCCAGGGTGAACGTCAGGGTGGCCGTTTGATCGACCGAGGCGGTAAAGAGTCGTTCCGCCCCGTAGAGATACGGATCGCCGATCTCTTGATCTTCCGGCTCGACCAGGGTCACCACCGGCGGATATACAACGCTTCCCATGCTTCACACCTCCAGGAATCCGTCGCGGATCAGGTACTGCGGAAGCACCCAGCCGTTGCAGAATACCGTATTGCCGTCTCTCCAGACCGGCTCGGATGAAACATACTTCTGATGGACCCAGAACCGGTTGTTAAACTGGCAAAACGGCTCCCCCTCCGGACACAGGGGCGTTCCGGGAGGCTGCTGCTTGATGGTCGAGAAGAGGGTATGGTAATCTCCGGACAGCGGCTCTCGGATCCGCTTTCTCTCCAGATCGAGGTACAGGGCAGGCTGGTAACAGATAAGAGAACCGTGATCCGGTCGGTCCTGGAGCTTCATTTTGTCGGCCCCGCTGGCACCGATGATCGCAATGTCGTATTTTTCCTCGCGTAGCCTCTCCATAAAAGCAGCGTAATCGAACCGGAACCAGGTTAGCGAAGGAAAGATATCCCAGTATTCGGCAGGAAAAGAACCGACGGCTATTACCTTCCCGCTTCCTTTGGGGAGCTCCATCTCCGGTTCGATCGGTTCTGCGGCAATCTGATCCGCATGATACAGGATTTTATCCGTGCCGACGCAGGGACCGTCGAGGACGGCGGGAGTTTTGGTCAGGATGGTCTGCACATTCCGGTCATGGACACGATCCCAGAATGCCATGAGGTCCTGCGAGGGGCCAATCCCGTGTCTTCTCCTGCTCCATAGTTGTTTGAAGAAATCAGAAACATATTCCTTCCAGTTCTCGCGTGCATCATACGAAATGACTTCATTGATGTTCTCGAACAGGTCGACGTATACGGCACGCAGCGGGGCATAGGCAAACGTGATTTCCATGATATAAGCATCGTACCCCGCGGGGACCCATTGTTCGAACGCACTTTTACTCCGTGCCGCCTCCAGCGGAACCGAATAATGGTAGCAGTCTTCGAACAAATATCGGTGAACGTCATTCTGACCTTTATTCGTCTGGAGGCACGCTACACGTTTACCTTCGCTTCGTAACTGTTTCTCAAGCAGGATAGCTGCGGTAGTTTTTCCCTGATCCGGGATCGAGGCAAGTACGTAGAGGTCCGCCACTGAATCACCAGTTAATATCGATCCTGGAACATATATGCATATAATAATGATCTTTTGAATTTTCGTTATAATTATAGCATAAAATTGAATATTTCCGTATTACTCAGCACTCTTTCCTTCGATGAAAGCATCTGTCAACCGAACGAGATCGCGATCGTGCGCGGATGCTACACGAACCAACATTGAAAGATAAAGAGTGTCGTGACGCATGAGGCAAGAAGCTCCCGCCATTTGCCCGCCGAATGGGCCGGGTTAGCCATGTGCTGGATCCGCCGAATCGTCCCCCTGTCCCTTCATACCCTCAAGCACCCCCAACATGGGGTGTCCCGATGCAATAATCAAAGTAAGACGTATCGAACGAACATTGACTGCATCCATACCACGCCATGCATGCAGATGAATGCCAGGATAACGGTGAGAAGTGCGTGCGTTCGAGGAATATATCTGCCGTGCTGGGTGGCTGCGACATAGACAATGAACGTCCATACAAAGCCGAAGGTGCCTATTAACCAGAAGACCATCCAGAATATCGCGATTGTGGGTTCGATTGAAAGATTTGGAAGGGAGAGGTAGCCGGAGCCCATCATCAAACGAGACACTTCATGCATGATCTGTCGTCCGGCGAGAACGCTGAAGATTGCCTGAATCAGATTAATCAGATCGCTTGCGGAATAGAGATCAGGATCCAGTTTATCCGCGCCGCACAGGTGTCATCTTCTGCTGAAGACCGTGCAAGAGTTCATCTATTCTTGGATTTATCAGATAATACTCCCGTAGCGAATGGTATCTTTCTCTGTTAAACTCATAGGGGATATTATTGGATAACCCGCCTTTTGCAGGAGCCTACTCCCTCGAAAAATCTCGTTCTTCTCGAGCTCCTGCTCGAAGACGCTTCCGCGACTTCTTACGCTCTGCTTCTGACGGAGCATCGCGACTCGAAGCCTGGCGGCTTCTCAAGTTCTGGTTCTAATGAATCCTCGCACCCTTCGGCCAGTCGCTCCCTCGCGCTACCTATAAATACCCGGATACGGCAGATACCCTTCATTGAGGCGAAGCGCAGTGAGAAGCGAACTTGAGGAAGAGATCGGGAAACTCTCCTCCCTCGCACGGGAGCGCGGCGCGGAAGCGCGGCGGATTGCGGCCCACGACGTCGTCGTCGCGGAGTGGGTGCGGTTCAAGTGCCGGTTCGGGTGCAAAGGCTACGGGAAACACATGTCCTGCCCGCCGTACGCTCCCGCCCCCGCAGACACCCGGCGGCTGCTCGCCGAGTACAGCACCGCCCTCCTCCTCCGGTTCGACGGCATCCCGGGGCATCCCGACCTCAAACCCGACGAGATACCCCTCGACTTCCACCCGTTCTTCCGCGACCTCATCCTCTGGGTGAACTCGACGGTGCACCTCCTCGAAAAGACGGCGTTCTACGACGATTTCCCGAAGGCGTTCGGGTTCGGGGGATACCCCTGCATCTACTGCGAACACCTGCACTGCGTTGCCGAGGAGCACGAAGGGGTCGTCGACGAGAGTATCCGCAGGCTTTGTCGGCACATGGATCTCGTCCGCCCGACGATGGAGGGCGCCGGGATCGACGTCTTTTCCACCGCCCGGAAGGCCGGGTGGGACCTGCATGTCATCCCCTGCAGGGACCTCGAGTACGGGAAGATCGAGCACGGCAACATCACCTCGATAGGGCTCGTCCTCATCGAGTGATGCTCCGGCCTTCAGTCGCGCCGTAAGCCCCGGATGAACTCCTCGGTCATATGGTAGGCGTCGTCGTCCCTGACCTGCACCGGCGGGTGCTTCATGAAATAGGCGGATGGGGATATGAGCGCACCGCCGATGCCCCGGTCAAGGGCGAGCCTGCAGCACCGGATGGCATCGATGACGATTCCCGCTGAATTGGGCGAGTCCTCGACGGAGAGGCGGAGGTCGAGGTGCATGGGAACGTCCCCGAAGAGCCTGCCTTCCATCCTGAGGAAACAGACCTTATTGTCCTTCTGCCAGCAGACGTAATCGCTCGGGCCGATGTGGATATCATCTTCGTCGAGGGGTTCTTCGAGGACCGACTGCACCGCTTCGGTCTTTGATGTCCTCTTTGAGGCGAGGCGGTCGCGGTTGAGCATGTTCAGGAAGTCCGTGTTGCCGCCGGTGTTCAACTGATAGGTCCGGTCCAGTCGCACGCCCCTCCGACGAAAGAGGTCGGCAAGGACCCGGTGGGTGATCGTCGCACCCAACTGGGCCTTGACGTCGTCGCCGATGACCGGAAGACCGCGCTCGCGGAACTTCGCCGCCCAGGCGGGGTCGCTCGCGATGAAGACCGGCATATTGTTGATGAGGCCGACCCCCGCCTCCAGCGCACACCCGGCATAGAACCGTGCGGCCTCCTCCGAGCCCACGGGAAGATAGTTGAGCAGCACCTCGGCGCCCGAATCCTCGAGTACCCGGACAACGTCCTCGCGCGACGCTTCCTCCTCGTCGGCGAGCACGAACCTGCACTCCTCCTTGTAGCCCTGCATGTGCGCGGGAAAGCTGTCCAGCACCCGCCCCATCCGAACGGTCACGCCGGTTCTCGGCATCTCCGGGCAGAAGGCCGTGGTGCAGTTCGGGAGGGAGAATATCGCTTCGGAGACGTCCTTCCCGACTTTCCGCGCATCGATATCGAACGCTGCGGCCACTTCGATGTCGGATGGGCGGTAGCCGCAGAGGTCCCAGTGCATCAGCCCGGTTGCATCCCTCTCGCTCTTTCCCCGGTAGTATTCGATCCCCTGAAGCAGCGAACTGGCGCAGTTCCCGACGCCCACAATTGCAATCCTGATCGAGTCCACGAAAGCCCCCCGATAGATACGGTATGCCGCCTGACGCGCCCCTCCGTGGGCGGATGCGTCAGGCGCAGGTTGAGAAGACGCAACTCGGAGAGAGTTGCATTTTGACTATAATACGGAGCGGGAAATATAAGGGTATGGTTTGGGACGCGCCGGGGGGCCATGTTCCACAGGGGGAACACCAGGTTCCCTACAGAGCGCCGCTGCAGGTATGGCCGTCGAGGATTTTCTCTCGCTCATCTGAACTTTAAATCTTTCTGTAAAACAGGCTATATGTGGGACGATTTTGTCCGGATAGCCTCGTAACGGCCACAACAATGGCAGCTGCAACAGTTGACTTGCTCATTCCCGAATAATCAGCGTCCGGGGTAAACACCGGTCGTGACGATGACGCACTGCTCTGACAGCGAGAATTGGAAGAAGAGTCGAATCGGATTTCCTGATGCGCCGACCGGGACTCGAACCCGGGTTTAGGCGTTGGCAACGCCTAGTGATAACCACTACACTATCGGCGCACGCCCGTGCTTTCGCACTGTGTGCCTTACAACATGGGATTTGCTGGCTAATAAGCCTATCGAAGCGCGGCCTCTCTCGGGCGCCGCCGTTCCCGCAAGCTCCCATGTCCGGGTGAAATTTCCGCGGGGATGGTTGTCCCCGGAGTTAACGGTCGCACCGCTGCCGCGCACCTACCGTCTCCCGTGGTCGAGTGCCTGCCTGATGTTTCGGTTTGCAAGTATCCAGAGCCCCGGCGTCAGGACCAGGATGAAGACGGCCATGGCGTAGGTGACGATCTCGGCGGAGAAGAGCAGAAAGTTGAAGATGCCGTGCAGCACCATCCCGAGAGCGAGTCCGCGGAGGACGATCCCCGAACGCTGCTCGGGGGCCGCGAACTTGGCCCGGCCAAGGGCGTAGCCCCAGACACCGGAGAAGAGTGCGTGCCCGGGGACCGAGAAGATCGCGCGGACGGCGATCGTGCTGAGGGCGAGCGCCGGCGACGTCAGGTATGCTGAAAAGACATACAGGACATTTTCGAGCGATGCGAGCCCGAGAGCGGCGGCGGCGGCGTAGACGATACCGTCCATCGGTTCATCGAACTCTGTGTCCCGGTAGGCGAACCGGCGCACGACCGCGAACTTGCCGTACTCCTCGACGACGGGCGCGACAACGACGCCCATGATCAGCGGGGATGCGATGAACAGGCCGAAGAACCCCTCGACGAAGGCGACGGGAAACGTGACGAGGACGCCGAGAAGGAAGATCTTTACGATCAGGGCCGCCGGCTCGGGATCGTATTTATCCCTGCGGTAGAAGTACCATGCCCAGAATATCCCCGGCGCCAGCGCCAGGGCGAGGATCACCAGCGGCTCGCCGTCAACCATTGCTTGATCCGGGTTCATGGTTTCATAGAGGAAGAGTCTTTCCGTTCCATGGGCCAGCCTGCAGACGCCCTCTTAATCCTGCTGAAGATAGTGATCCGTGTTCGGAAAGGGCCGCGCATCGGGGACGAAATTCCCCGGGAAGACACATTTGCCCAAAAAAGAGTTATTCGGGGAGGAGGCGGTACTCCGGGGCAAGCCCCTCGAGCACCAGCAGCCCGTAGTACCGGAAGAACGTGATGAACGGCACCGCGATCAGGAGCGCGACCGGGATCGCGATGACGAGGTAAGGGATGAGCAGGGCGAGGAGCAGCGCGAAGTTTCCTGCCTGGATTGCGGCGAGAAGCACGATCCCGATGAGTATGAACGGTATCGCGATGATCACAAGTGCGAGGATGACGATTACCGCCTGCACGATCGCGGCGATGAGGCCAAGCACGAGCCTGGTGACGATGTAGACGACGATCTGCCATACCTGGCCGGACATCACCCCGAAAAGCCGCCGCCAGCCCTCGATGACGCCGCAGTCCTCACGAATCATGATCGGGACGACGAAGTCGTTGGTCAGGAGAAAGACGACCCCGAAGAGGAGGGCTGCGGCCAGGATTATCGGAATGAACGCAAGGATCATGAGCGGCGCGGCAACGCCGATACCCGGCCCCCCGATACCGACGAGCATGAAGATGAGCGCCATCATGGCGAGGATCAGGATCAGCGTGAGGCCGACCTGGAAGAGGAAGAGCCGCACCCCCTTTCCGAACCGATCTCCAAAGAAGCGCCTGATATGGATGTCGCCCGTCCGGAGCATATCGACGAAGACGAACTGCATCGCCGCGCCGACGAGCATCCAGAGGAGGGCGATCACGAGCGCGACAACAATGAATGCTACAATGAGCGGTGCGATCTCGGGGAGGGACTCCGCAATGCCGGGCGGGAGGTCGCCCTCTCCGAAGCTGTACTGGGAGGTGTTCGGAAAACTTGCGCCCCCTCCCACGAAGAGCGCGATCAAGGCCAGGCGGAGCCAGACGCCCCATTTTATGGGCCAGAGCAGGCTTTTGGTGCGCTGGAAGGCACCATCCAGCCTGCTGAATGCATACATATCCTCAGCCATATCTCTCACGTAGAAGATGATCTCCGTGTCATTAATACCTTGTTTTGATAAATGGATCCCGGTGTTCCGGCCGGGCGCCGTGTGCTCACGGGTTTTTGAGGAATCCGGTTTTTCAACACCTTAATGTAGTCCGTTCACCAGACTATAGAACGAATGATCCCTCTCATGCTTGACCTGACGGGCAGGAGGGTGCTCATCTTCGGCGGAGGCGACGTCGGTGCCCGGAAGGCTGCGTACTTTGAGCATGAGGCGGAGGTGACGGTGATCAGCCGCTCTTTCTCACAGGGCCTTGAGGGGCTTGCGATCCGGCGGCAGGAGGCCGACCTCTCGGCTCTTTCGGACGATGAGCTCCGGGGGCTCCTCGCAGGTGCGTTCCTCGCGGTAGCCGCGACACCGGACCCGGGACTCAACGACCGTATCGGAAGGCTCTGTGCCGGGGCGGGGATCCTTTTCAACAACGCCGCCGGCGAGCCCGGCGACGTTATCATCCCTTCGGTTGTCCGGGGCAGCCGCTACCTGGTTGCTATCAGCACCCGCGGAAAGAGCCCTGCCGTATCCCGTTTCCTCCGCATGAGGCTCGAGGCCGAGTACGCGGACCTCGATCGAATGATCGACCTGCAGGACGAGATACGTTCGATGCTCCGGGAGACCGAACCGGAGCAGGCACAGCGGTCCCGCATCCTCTGGAGCATCCTCTCGGACGACGAGATCCGGGCGGCGCTGGCCTCCGACTACGCGAGAGCGCGCGCACTGGCGATCGAGAGGTACCTGCATGCCTGAACCGGTCACGATCCCTCTCGCGCTCGCGGGTATCAGCCACCACACCGCGGACATCGCCACGCTCGAGGCGTTCCGGTTTCCCGACGAGGCAGCGTTTCTCCGCGAGGCGCGGGAGCGGTTCCGGGGCGTTCTCCTGCTCCAGACCTGCAACCGCATCGAAGTTCTGGTCCAGGGCGATGCACGGAGTCTTGAAGGATTCCTGCAGGAACAGGGCAGAAGTGGCTTTACAGTCATCGAGGGCGAGGCCGTGCCCCGCCACCTCCTGGAACTGGCCGCAGGCATCGACTCCCTGATCGTCGGCGAGGACCAGATCCTCGGGCAGCTCAAACAGGCGCTTGCGGCCGCGGAGGAGGCCGGAACCTGCTGCAGCGCCATCGGGCTCTGCATCAACAAGGCGGTGCACGTGGGGGTCAGAATCCGGCGTCAGACGCAGATCAACCGCGGAGCGGTCTCCGTCGGCTCCGCGGCCGTGACGCTTGCGGAGAACCTCCTCGGCACCCTGCGCGACCGGCACATCCTGGTCGTCGGGAGCGGGGAGATGGGCGTTCTGGTGGCGCAGGCGCTCGCCGCCAGGGGTCTCACGGCCATCTACGTCGCCAACAGGACCTACGAGCGCGCGGTGATGCTTGCGGATAAGATCGGGGGACGCGCGGTCAATTTCAAGGACCTCTACCGTTACATCGCGCTCTCTGACGTCGTCATCTCCTGCACCGCCGCGCCGCACCCGGTCATCCGGACCGAGGATGTCCGGGAAGTGATGGAGGAGCGCCTCTGGCCGCTCGATCAGCACCCCCGCCACCTGGTCCTCATCGACATCGCCCAGCCCCGCGACGTCGAGGACGGAGTGCGGTCGATCGAAGGCGTGCACCTCTTCACCATCGACGACCTCAGAAACGTCAACGATGCGGCAATGGAGTCCCGGAGGAGCGAGGCGGCCCGGGCCGGGGAGATCATCGACGAGGAGGCCGAACATTTCATCCGTCTCCTCCGCCGGACGGCGGCCGACGAGACGCTCGCCCTCCTCTATACCTGGGCGGAGTCGATCCGGTCGCGTGAACGCGACCGGGCGCTCGCCCGCCTGGGGCAGAAGGACGACCGCACGGCGGAGGTCGTCGACGACCTGACGCGGGCGCTCACCAAAAAACTCCTCTCGGACGTGACGACAGCCATCCGCGTGAGCGCGGAGTGCGGCGATGTAAAGACAGCAGAAGCCCTGATGAGGGCGATTACCCGGGGAGAATCATGTTTCCAGAACGAAGAATGAGACGGATGCGGCGGCGGATAGTCCAGCCGCTTCTCCGCGAAACCGAACTCAGAAAGACCGACTTCATTGCACCGGTCTTCGTGGACGAATCGATCAGCGCACCGGTGCCGATCGCCTCGATGCCGGGGCAGTTCCGGTACCCGGTGGACGGCGTCGCCGATTACTGCGAACGCCTCCGTGACGCCGGTATCCGGGCGGTGATCCTCTTCGGGATCCCGGCCGCAAAAGACAGCAAGGCGACCGGGGCCTACGCGGCGGACGGTGTCGTCCAGCGGGCCGTCCGGCATATCAAGGAGCGGTTGCCGCAGATGGTGGTCGTGACCGATGTCTGCGCCTGCGAGTACACCGACCACGGCCACTGCGGCATCGTCGGGGAGACCGCCGACGGCCCGGACCTCTTGAACGACCCCTCGCTCGAACTGATGGTGCAGATAGCCGTCTCCCACGCACAGAGCGGCGCCGATATCGTCGCGCCGTCGTGTATGCTCGACGGGATGGTGCGGGCGATCCGGCAGGCTCTCGATGCCGCCGGCTTTACGGACGTCCCGATCATGTCCTACTCCTCGAAGTTCGCGAGCGCTCTCTACGGGCCGTTCCGCGACGCGGCGGGCTCGGGGTTTTCATTCGGCGACCGGACGACCTACCAGATCTGCCCGGGGAACGCAAGGGAGGTGGTGATGGAGTCGGAGCTCGACGTGGCCGAAGGGGCGGATATCCTGATGGTCAAACCGGCCGGTGCCTACCTCGACATCCTCGCGGCCGTCACGGAGTTCGGGCTGCCGGTCGCGGCCTACCAGGTCAGCGGGGAGTACGCGATGATCAAGGCCGCCGCAGAACGCGGGTGGCTGGATGAACGGGCCGTCGCCCTCGAGACCCTCACGGCCATCAAGCGGGCCGGGGCCGACCTGATCATCACCTACTTTGCGGAAGACGCGGCGAGGTGGCTCGATGAAGAGCAGTGACCTCTTTTCCCGCGCAAAGACCCTGATGCCGGGCGGCGTCAGCAGCCCTGTGCGTGCGATCAAACCGTATCCGTTCTACGTGGAGCGCGCCGCAGGCTCCCGTCTCTCGACCGTCGACGGAGCCGACCTGATCGACTGCTGCCTCGGCTACGGCCCCCTCATCCTCGGCCACGCCCACCCGAGGGTCCGGGAGGCGATCGAGCGCCAGCTCGAGAAGGGGTGGCTCTACGGCACGCCGACGCCGCTCGAACTCGATCTTGCGGGAGTCATCGCCGCCGACCACCCCGCGGTCGAGATGGTGCGGTTCGTCTCGTCGGGCTCGGAGGCGACGATGGCCGCGATCCGGCTCGCCCGCGGCTACACGGGCAAGCAGGACATCATCAAGATCGAGGGCGGGTTCCACGGCGCCCACGACGCGGTTCTCGTCAAGGCCGGATCGGGGGCGACCACGCTCGGGGTGCCCGACTCCGCGGGCGTCCTTGCGGATCTGGTGGCGCACACCCGGCAGGTCCCCTACAACGACCCCGAGGCGCTGGAAACCCTCCTCGCCGGAAACGACGACGTCGCCGCGTTCATCCTCGAGCCGGTCATGGGGAACGTCGGCCCGGTCCTCCCCGACGACGGCTATCTCGCCGATGTCCGGGAGATCACCTCCGCCTACGACGTCCTCCTCATACTCGACGAGGTGATCACCGGCTACCGGGTTGGAATCGGCGGCGCGGAAGTGCTCTACGGGGTGAAGCCGGATCTCGCCACGTTCGGCAAGATCATCGGCGGCGGCCTTCCCATCGGGGCGTTCGGGGGACGGCGCGATATCATGGAACTGGTCGCCCCCGCAGGACCCGTCTACCAGGCAGGCACGTTCAGCGGCAACCCGGCGAGCCTCGCGGCGGGGTACGCGACGCTCCGCCACCTCCACGAACACCCGGAGGTCTACCGTCGGCTCGACGATGCCACGCGGGCGATCGGGGAGATTGCCGCAGATGCGCACAAAGGCTCGTTCGTCAGGATGGGATCGCTCTTCAAGCACTTCTTCCGGGACCCGGCCCCGCGGAATTACCTGGAGGTCAAGGAGTGCGACACGGAGGCGTTTTCGCGGTTCTGGAAGGCGATGTTTGAGGCCGGGATCTTCCTCCCGCCGTCGCAGTTCGAGACGAACTTCCTCTCCGCCGCGCACACGGAAGCGGATATCGAAAAGATAGCGGAAGCATACGGATCATGTCTCTTCGCATAGGCACACGGGGAAGCGCTCTCGCGCTTGCACAGACAAACAAAGTGGTCGGCATCCTCGCCGACCGGGGCATCGAGGCGGAGGTCGTCACGGTCACGACCGAGGGCGACACCGCGACCGGGGTCCCGCTCCACGCCATCGGGGGGCAGGGGGTCTTCATCCGGGCGCTCGACGACGCCATCCTCCGCGGCGAAATCGATGCGGCGGTGCACAGCATGAAGGACATCCCGGCGGCGCGCCCGGCGGGGCTCACCTGCTGCGCGGTGCTCGAGCGGGACTCGCCCGCCGATTTCCTGGTACACGAGTGCCCCCTTGATGCGGTTTCTGTCATCGGGTCGTCGAGCACCCGGCGCCGCGCCCAGCTCCTCCGCGACAGTCCGGCGCTTGAGGTGAAGCAACTGCGGGGGAACGTCGATACCCGGATACGAAAACTCCGCGAGGGGCAGTACGACGCCATCGTGCTCGCGGAGGCGGGCCTTGAGCGCCTCGGGCTCACGCTGCCCGGCGAGCCCCTCCCCACCGACCGGTTCGTCCCGTCTCCGAACCAGGGCACCGTCGCGGTCGTCTGCCGGGACGACCCGGCCGTCTCCGGGGCCTTTGCGCCGCTCGACCACGTCGCAACCCGCCTCGACGTCGAGATCGAGCGTGCCGTCATGGAGGAGGTCGGCGGCGGGTGCTTCACTCCGCAGGGGATCTACTGCCGGGACGGGAACCTGATCGCCGAGGTGCTCGCGCTCGACGGTTCCCGGTGGGAGCGGATCGAGCGGCACGTCGCGACCGTCGGCGAAGCCCGGGAGTGGGGGCGGGCGCTGCGTGTACAGGCGGCCGCCCTGATCCGTGAGGCCTATGCGGCCCTCGGGGTGAAACCATGACAATGACAGGCAAAGCGTATCTTGTGGGGTCCGGCCCGGGCGGGCTCGGCCTCATGACGATGAGGGCCCGCGAGGTGATCGACGGAGCGGACGTGATCCTCTACGACC
>NZ_DAFZ01000033.1:28566-29402 GCF_002498065.1 Methanoculleus sp. UBA208
TCCTCTACGACCAGCTCCCGGGCGAGGAGATCCTTGCAACCCTCCCGCGGGACGCCGAACTGATCGACTGCGGGAAGTACGGCGGCAGCCACACCCTCGAGCAGCACGAGATCGAGGCGCTGATGGTCGAGCGTGTCAGGGCGGGGAAGACGGTCGTGCGCCTGAAAGGAGGCGACCCCTTCCTCTTCGGCCGCGGCGGGGAGGAGATCGAGACTCTCCGGGAGCACGGCATCTCCGTCGAGGTGGTGCCGGGGGTGACGAGCGCCATCGCCGTTCCGGAGATGGTCGGCATCCCGGTCACCCACCGGAAATACGCGTCGCAGGTGACGTTCATCACCGGCCACGAAGACCCCACGAAGCCCGAGTCCGCCCTCGACTGGGAGGTCCTCGCACGGCTGAAGGGAACCCTCGTCATCCTGATGGGGGTAAAGAACCTCCCCGCCATCGCGGCGGCCCTCACCGCGAACGGCAAGGACCCCGCGACCCCGGTCGCGATCATCGAGCGGGGCCTCCGGCCCGACCAGCGGGTGACGGTCGGGACTCTCGCCGATATCGCCGAAAAAGCCCGGGCCGCAGGCGTCCGGCCCCCGGCGGTGATCGTGATAGGGGGGGTGGTGGAGTTGTATGATGGGGGCGAGGGGTGAAGGGGCGCGGGCGGTTCTACCTGTCTATACGAGCATATCCACTTTTTCACACACCATCTTGCGGTCCGTGCGTTTGAGGCCGCGTATTCACACGCTCCATTCGGTCAAACGTACCGGGGCACGGATTACCAGTGGATATCGCCATGTGGGGAGGGGCTGACGGGGGGGGGGGGGGGCGGCCCGCCCCCGGCC
>NZ_DAFZ01000115.1:0-1479 GCF_002498065.1 Methanoculleus sp. UBA208
TCCGTGACCACGATCTCCTGGTCGGGCGTGATGCCGGCCTTCTCAGCGATCTGGCGGGCGCAGCCGACCGGGCAGCCGTCGATGACGATCACCTCGTCCGCTGCCTCGACGTTCTTCTTGATCGAGGGCGTCCCGACGGCGAGAGACGCCGTGCAGGCGATCTTCCCGTATCCTTCCTTCGTTAACCGGACAGCGGCCTCGTTTGTGAGCTGTCCGGCCTTCGATGCGCCGGCGCAGGCGAAGATGATCCGTTTCGGTCCGCCTTCCGGCTCTATCCCGGATTCACAGGCGCACCGGGGTGTGTTCTGTTCCGTCATCTCACTTCACTCCAAGCAGTATCTGTTTGATATCCTCGACGCAGGGGACGTGGCCGACGACCTTGGCCTCGCCGTCGACGTAGAGCGCCGGCGTCAGCATCACGCCCCGCTCGATCATCGCATCGAGGCTCTCGATCTTGCGGATCTCCGCATCGATCTTGAGTTCCCTGACCGCGATCTCGACATTTTTGATCATCCGCCCGCACTTGGCGCAGCCGGTCCCGAATACTTCAACCAGCACCATCTCTCAGACTTCTTTGCAGGGGAAGAGGGGGTCTCACCCCTGCAGGATCTCCTTGATCTCCTTGACGTCCGCCACCCGGCCGGAGACTTTGAGTTCCCCGTCGACGGCGAGGGCAGGGGTCAGCATCACGCCGCGGTCCATGATCTCGGTGATGTCGTCAACCTTGACGAGTTCGGCCTCGATGCCGAGATCCCTGATCGCTGTCTCTACGTTCTTTGCGAGCCGCTTGCATTTGGCGCAGCCGGTTCCGAGCACTTCAACCTTTACCATTATCCCTTCACCTTGTTCCGATACTCTCGAAGGAGCGCCGCCCGGTAGAGCGGCTCCGCCTCCTTCGGGATGTAGTTGTAGATCTTTATCTGTCTCATCAGTTCATCGTTGATAGCGGTAACGCCCGCGATGCCGCGATCGATGACGTCCTGGAAGGCGTCATCGAGCATCGCGAGCCCGACGATGACCCCGCCGACCTCGATCCGGCGGATGCGCCGCAGGGCCTCGGCGGCGCAGCAGGGTTTCTCCCTCTTCTTCGTCTCCATACAATCACTCCTATATGAGCAGCATCCCGTTCCCGTACAGGAACCCGGCCATGGTCGCGAAAATGACCACCAGCGCCACGTAGGCCGCCGTCTTCTTCGCCCCGAGGATCCGGGAGATGACCAGGACGGAAGGCAGGCTGATCGTCGGCCCGGCAAGCAGGAGGGCGAGCGCCGGTCCCGGGGCCATGAGGCCTGCCGAGTAGCCGAAGGTCGTGCCGATGATCGGGACCTCGAGCAGCGTCGGCATGTAGAGGATCATCCCGACGATCGCCGCAAAGAAGTTTGCCGCGAGCGAGTTGTTCCCGAAGAAGGGCTGGAAGGTCTCCGGCGGGAGGAAGAAGGCGATGATCCCGACGAGGAACGTTCCCCCGATCAGGATGGG
>NZ_DAFZ01000115.1:1858-24161 GCF_002498065.1 Methanoculleus sp. UBA208
AATAGTAGATGAGGAGGACGGCGATCGCAAGCGTGAGAATGTAGACGATGCCGAGCCGGAGCGCCCACTCGAGCTGCGACGCCCCGAAGACCAGCACCCCGACCAGGAGGGCGAAGAACGCGGGCGTGACCCAGCGTGGTTTCTCCTCCTCGCACGCCCCGGCGACGCTCGGCGCCATCGCCCTCTGCTTGAGCGTCTCGATATCGGTCGACCGGAAGATCAGCGCCATGAAAAGCCCGATGACGATGGCGAGCACGACCGCAAAGACCGCCCGTGCTATCCCGAGGTCGAACCCGAGCACCCGGGCGGTGTAGATGATCGCGAGGATGTTGATGGCCGGTCCGGCAAAGAGAAACGTCGTCGCGGGGCCGATGCCGCTCCCTTTCTTGAGGATGCCGGCAAATATCGGCAGGATGGTGCAGCTGCAGACGGCAAGAATCGTCCCCGATACCGATGCTATCCCGTAGGAGATGTGTTTGGGCGTGTCCGGGCTGAAGTACTTCAGGATCGCCTCTTTCTTGACGAAAGCCGCGATGGCCCCGGCGATGAAGAACGCCGGGACCAGGCAGGTGAGGACGTGTGCCGAGAGGTAATCGAGCACTGCCGCGAGCCCCGACGCAAGAGCGCCGATGAGTAGGTCAATCATGGTCTTTTCCTTTCGTTGTGGTCTGATGGTCTCTTACTGTTTTATTCTATCTTCAACTCAGATGACGGCAAGGGCCTGGAAGGCCACGCCGGCGAGGACGGCAACCCCGAGGATGACCGCCACGAAGGTGACCAGAAGACGCCGCTCGAAGATCGCGGCAAGCAGCGTCACCTCCGGGATGCTCGCCCCCGCGCCGCCGATGATCAGAGCCATGACCGCCCCGATACCCATCCCCTTCTCGAGGAGGACGGCGCTGATCGGGATGAGCGTCTCCGCCCGGATGTACATCGGCACCCCGATCACTGCTGCCACCGGGATGGCGAGGGGGTTGTCCGGCCCCGCGACCGCGACGATCAGGTCTTCGGGGATGAACCCGTAGATGAATGCACCGATCCCGGCGCCGAGCAGGAGGTAGGGGAGCACCTGCCGGAAGAGACTGACCGCGAAGGAGAACGCCCCCCGGATGCGGGTGCCGTGGCTGCTGTTGCAGTCGCACGGTTCCGGCCTCCCTTCGACCATGACGTCCTTCACATAGCGGGCGTAGCCGAGCCGGCCGAGGAGCCAGCCGAGCACGACTGCGGCCGTGAGGGTGAAGACGGCGTAGATGGCGGTCGGGACGACCCCGACGAGCGCGACGAGAAGGGCGAGGATCACCGGGTTTAAGAGCGGGGACGCGAGCAGGAACGACATGCAGACCCCGAACGGGATCCCGATGTCGAGGAGGCCGAGCAGGATCGGGATCGTCGAGCAGGAGCAGAACGGGGTGAGCGCCCCGAACCCGGCAGAAAGGACATTCCCGGCACCCTGTCGCCTCCCGGCGAGCACGCTCCGGATCCGTTCTTCGGGAATGTAGGCCTGGAGGAGCCCGACCAGGAAGGTGATCCCCACAAATAGCAGAACCAGTTCCCCGGCGATGACGACGAAAAACTCTCCGGCGGTGATCAGGTTCGAAGCGGTATCCATGGTCGCTCACTCGCCTGCCCTGTTCCCTCTCCTGAGGGCCGTACGCCGCCCGGGCACGGAACTCCTCACCCATACGCCTGCCATGCTCCGCTTCCGGTCACTCCTTCTTCTCGTCCGTCTTCTTCGGCACAATCTTTACGTTGCCGCAGCAGCCGCCGCCGCAGCCGCAGTCGCTCTCCGGTGCAAAAAGGTTCTTGATCCGTCCGGCGATGCCCTCCTTCCGGTTTTTGCTGGTGTCGTCCGTCATGGTGCTACGCTCCAGCGTTTCAACATTATTTGAAATAGTGTGGTGACGCCACCCGATAAATGTTCTGGTTTCAAAAAGAGTTGACGCGGGGGTCAACCGGCGGGCTTGTGGTAGAGCCCCGTCAGGATGAGCCGTGCTGCTCTGCCACCGCTGATAACACCGACGTTTTTCCTCTGCGGTCTTACAACCGGTTCGTATCCGTATGGTAGCGTCGAAAAGTTATAGGCATCTCCATTTCATGTTACCCTGAAATAATGAGTGTGACACCCCGATGACAGAAGACGAAATATACCGGGGCGCATCCCTGTCCCTTCCTCCCGACGTCGAGGAGTCGCTCTGCCAGTGCGGCGGGATCGCGGAGCTGGTGGAGCAGTTGCCGGAGGAGGGCATCCTGGAACGGGAGAGCGCCCTCTTTCGAGCACTCGCCGACCCGTTCCGCCTCAAGATCCTCGCGATGCTTGCCGTGCAGCCGCTCTGTGTCTGTGTCATCAAGGTAGTGCTCGGGATAGCGGATTCAAAGTTATCTTACCATCTCTCGGTCCTGAAGACAGCCGGGCTGATCGTCGGCGAGGCGCAGGGGAACTGGATCATCTACCGGCTGACCGGTGAAGGCACCGCCTGGGCGCAGCAGATAGCAGGCAACGCCCGGAGTTGAAAACAGGCACATCCGGGGATCTATACAACACCCGGTACAGGCCCTGCCACCGAGCCCCGGTTGGAACGCGAACGCGGTGTGCAGGTCTCTCCGGACCGCCACTATCCTCCGCCCGGGATGGGGGCAGGGTTCGCAACCGGGAACCGTCCACCTGGCCGGAGATAAGCTCCCCCATCGTAACTGCGAGGGGATGGCACCGAGGTCCGGATCTCGCGCTAAAATATTGCAATTCCGAAGTAGGCCAGTATAAACTTCACAGAGACGTACAAAAAGTAGACGCCGAAGATCAGTTTCAACGTTGCCGGGTGGAATTTCTTGATGACGGCAGCACCGAGCTGTGCGCCCACGATCGTTCCTGCGGCCAGGATCAATGCAGCGCCGATTGCAACGTATCCCTCTGCGAGCTTGATGCCTCCACCGACGACGGCCAGGGGGATCATCGTTGCCAGTGACGTTCCCATTGTGACGTACACCGGCGCGTTAAACAGGTAGATCAGACCGGGAACAAGGGCATATCCTCCGCCCAGTCCGACAAGCCCCGTCAGAATACCGACGACAAACCCGAACAGCCCTTTTCTCCCCTCTGAACCGGGGATGACGTTTCCTTCCGGCTGGCTTTTCTTTCGATGCGCAACCCCTTCGAGAATCATGCGAACCGCAGGCAGAAGGAACGCTATACCGAGTATCAGTCCCAGAAGGGCCGTCTGATCCGAGAGCAGGTTGAAGGCATACGAACCGGCAATCACGCCGATTATGCCAAACCCACCAAGCCATAGGGTAGTTTTTACATCCAGGTTTTTCCGTATCAGATGGCCGTATCCCCCGGATATCGCTGTAAAGATGACAGCGAACAGCGTGGTACCGATTGCGATGGGCACCGGATACCCCAGGTAAAAATGGAGGATCGGCAACATGACACTGCAGCCGCCGGTCCCAATGATTCCGCCAAGCATTCCGGCGGCCAGTCCGACAACAATGAGCAGGACTGCCGCCGTTAACGTGATAGCGGGCGCTCCTTCTTTTGCCGCCATGCCTGTTGAAAAGGACCATACGGTCAGGCCGACGATGATTGCTAACAGAACGATTGTCGGCGCGTACTTTTTCAATACACTGGCAATATCAACGCTCTCGGTTACTTTTTCAGCCATTCGATCACATCCGGAGGGTATTTTAAATTTGTTTGAACCTCAGGTTGGCTGCATGTCGACATTATGGTGAGGGTTTCTGCAATATTTGAAATAGGTCCGGCCGGGGGTGGAAAAAGAGGAATTAGCCGGTGGGGCAGCGCAGGCTTTCCCGGCGGATCGGTGTCTATATATCGGCTGCCATTTCATAATTGCTTGAAACATGGGGTCTGAGTCCGGGTTGGAAAAGAACACTACGCGCAGGCAGGAATCGATGGCCCTCCCGGAAGGGATCGAGGAGGCGCTCTGCCGGTGCGGCGGCATCACGGGACTGATGGAGCGGCTGCCGGGGGACGAGGCCCTGGAAAGGGAGAGCGTCCTCTTTCGCGCACTCGCCGACCCCCTCCGCTTAAAGATCCTCGCGATGCTCGCCGTCCAGCCGCTCTGCGTCTGCGTCATCAAGGCGGTGCTCGGGATAGCGGACTCGAAGTTATCCTACCACCTCTCCGTCCTGAAGAAGGCGGGACTGATCACCGGCGAGGCGCAGGGCAACTGGATCATCTACAGCCTCACCGATCTCGGGGACACTCTATGGGTGCGGCGGATACGCGCCGCCAAAGACCGGGAAAAAGAGTGAATCGGGGCCTATACCCCAAGCCCCTCAAGAAACATCCGGTGCAGGCGCAGGTCACCGCCGAGCTCCGGGTGGAAGGCGAACGCCATGTGCCGGCCGCTCCTGACGGCAACAATCCCCTCCGGGATGCGGGCAAGCACCTCGACGCCGGAGCCGACGTCCGTCGCTACCGGCGCCCGGATGAAGATTGCCCGGAAGGGTTCGGTCAGCCCCGCTACATCTAAAAGAGCCTCGCGGGAGTCGACCTGCCGCCCGAAGGCGTTTCGCGCCACGTGCATCGGGATGAGGTTCAAGGTCCGCACCCGCGGATCGTCCACCCGGTCCGCCGAAAGAACCATCCCCGCACAGGTGGCGAATACTCCGCCCGCGAACTCCGCGAGCGGCTCGTACATTCCGTTCTTCCCGATCAGCCGGGAGATGGTGGTGGACTCCCCGCCCGGTATCGCAAGTGCGTCGAGCCCTGCAAGGTCTTCCGCGCGCCGGACCGCTGCGACCGATGAGCCCGACCGGTCGGCGAGAGCCTCGCGGAACGCCCCGATATGCTCGGCGACGTCGCCCTGGAGCGCGAGAACCCCGACCTTAACGCCCACGGGTCTGCAGCACCTCTTCTTCGCGGAGCATGTGGACGTCGAGGCCCTTCATCGCCTCGCCGAGACCCTTGCTCACCTCGCCGATGACCTTCGGGTCATCATAGTGGTTCACCGCCTCCACGATCGCCCGGGCGGTCGTCTCGGGGTCTGCGGACTTGAAGATGCCCGACCCGACGAAGACCCCGTCGGCCCCGAGCTGCATCATCAACGCCGCGTCGGCCGGCGTAGCGATGCCGCCGGCGGAGAAGTTCACGACGGGAAGGCGGCCGAGGTTTGCGCACTCGATGACGAGTTCCACCGGCGCCTCGATCTCGCGGGCCCGGTCGGCGAGCTCCTGGCTGTCCATCCCTTTCAGCGCCCGGATCCCGCCCATGATCGCCCGCATGTGGCGGACCGCCTCCACGACGTTGCCGGTGCCGGCCTCGCCCTTCGTCCGGATCATCGCCGCACCCTCGTTGATGCGGCGCAGCGCCTCCCCGAGATTCCGGGCGCCGCAGACGAACGGGACTGAAAAATGGGCCTTATCGATATGGAACTGCTCGTCCGCCGGGGTCAGCACCTCGCTCTCGTCGACCATGTCCACACCGAGCGCCTCCAGGATCTGGGCCTCGACGAAGTGGCCGATCCGGGCCTTCCCCATCACCGGGATGGAGACCGCATCGATGATCTCGACAATCTTCTGCGGGTCGGCCATGCGGGCCACGCCCCCGGCCGCTCTGATATCGGCAGGGACTCTCTCAAGCGCCATGACGGCGACGGCACCGGCCTCCTCGGCGAGCTCGGCCTGCTCTGCGTTGACGACGTCCATGATGACGCCGCCTTTCTGCATCGACGCAAAGCCGCGCTTGATCAGCTCGGTGCCAAATCTCAGTTCCTCGAGTTTCATTACTCTTATGTATAGCTCATGAACCCCAATAAAAATAGTGCGGCGATCTCGGCGAGGGCGAAGATGATCGTCGCCGCCCGGACCGCGCGGACGATCTCGGCGCCCGCCTCCGCGAGCGTCCGCTCCGCATCGCCGATCGTGTAGAAACCGGGCTTTTCGAGCCGGACGCCGACGCCGCCGGCGATGACGGCCATCGGGATCCCGCCGTTGAACCCCGGCCGCTTCTTTCTATCCCGGCACAGCGCCGCCCATGCCGGGGTGAACCGGCCTTTCGCCGCGAAGTAGGCAAGGAGGATGAGGCCGGTCAGCCGCGCCGGGATGAAGTTTGCGATATCGTCGATGCGGGCCGGGAACCACCCGATCCGGGCCCGCTCGTCCCGGTAGCCGAGCATGGCGTCCAGGGTGTTGACCGCCCGGAAGGCTGCGGCCCCGGCGAGCCCGAAGAGCCCGAAGTAGAAGAGCGGGGAGACGATGCTGTCCACCAGGTTCTCCGTCATCGATTCGTAGGCGGCCGAGAGGACGTGCTCGGGATCGAGGCGCGCCGTATCCCGGCTCACCATCATCCCGACTGTCGAGCGGCCCGCATCGATGCTCTCGCTCTCAAGCGCCCGGACCACGGCGGCGGCATGCTCCTCGAGCGCCCGCCAGGCAAGACAGGCCTTGAGGAGGAGGGGCGCGAGGAGGAAATAGAGGTACCAGGGAGCCACGAATTCGACGAGCGCGAAGGGTGCGGCAAAGAGGGCCACGGTCAGAACGGCCCCCGCGACCCCGATCGATCGCTGGATACGAACCGGGTAGCGGTCCGGGACTCCCCACCACCCGATGAACCGGCCGAGGAGTGCCACCGGGTGATGCCGTGAGTGCGGGTCGCCGATCAGCCGGTCCACCAGCAGCGACGCGGCGACTACGACCGCTGCCGCAGCCATGTAAGGATGAACCCGAGTAAAAGCGCCGCGAATGCAGCGGCGTTCAAGAGATCAACCCTTAGTGCGAACCACAGCCCGTAGAGCACCAGGGCGGCGGCAACGAGGGCGAGGATCGGGACGGAGGAGCCCCACCGGAACGGGACCGCCGGGGCGGCCGGGGCCGCCGGGATCTCGACCGGTTCGCGCTTCGGTGCCGCCCGCTCCCTGACGACGACCCGGAACTCCGCTCTTTTGGCGCCGTACCCGGCGATCACCTCGACGTTGAAGACCCCGGGGTAGGCGTCCTCCCGGATGGGGATGCGGAACTCCTCGTCCCCGTTCACGTAGAGGTTCTCGTGGAAAAAACCGGTGAAGATCGAGGAGTTCGTTGAGGCGAGGGTGATGTGGAGCGGTGACCCGTGGTTGACGATATGGAGGACAAGGTCGCTCCCCGGCATCGCCTCGACCTCGTCCGGAACCTCGATGGAGTTAATCCCCCGGCGGTTGAGATGAATCTCCGTCATCGGTCAGCTCAGTCCTCACAGGCGGTCTGCGGGAGGAGGTTCGGGATGCCCTCGTTGATGGGGTAGTCGACGCTGCACGCCGCGCACCGGAGGGTGCCTTCCAGCACCTCCTCACCGCTCTCTTCGGTCACGGTCAGTTCGAGTTCGCCCTTGCAGACCGGGCAGCAGAGTATCTCCAGCAGGTTTTTTCTCATCGCTCGCCCCTCAGATCGATGATCTGGGACATCTCGGGACCCGTCGATATCAGGGTGACGGGTTTGCCGATGTCCTTTTCGGCCTGCGCGATGAAGTCCTGTGCCGCTTTGGTCAGCTGATCGTACTCCGTCGCGCCGAAACAGGCCGGGTCGACCCGGTCGATGCCGGTGATCGCCGCCTGGGTGCACCCGTTGATCATCGCCGAGTAACGGGCCATCTTCCCGTCCCAGGTGCCGATGCGGCGCTGGCGATGGGTGACGGTGCCGAACTCCTCGATGCCGAGCTCGTGCGACCGCTCCGTCGTCATCTCCGTGGAGAAGGGACCCTCGCCGACCCGGGTCGGGTAGGCCTTGAAGACGACGATGACGTCGTCGATCCGGGTCGGGCCGACGCCGTTGTCGGCGGCGATCTGCGAGGCGGAGGTGTCTTTGCTTGTCACGAACGGGTAGGTCCCGAAGTAGAGCGAAATGCCGAAGCCCTGGGTCCCCTCGAGGAGGACCACCTCGTCCCGGTCCAGGGCGCTGTTGACGTCTTGGGCCACGTCGGTTATGTAATCCGCGAGCTCCGGGACGTCTTTCGCCTGCCGGGACGTCCGGAGGACGCGGTCGGCGTTCGCCGGACCGCACCCGGTGCCGGTGCTCCCGATCTTATCCCTGAGGTGGCCGCTCGCCCTGTCCCGGGCGATATGCTCCTCTTCGATGACGCCGCACCGCCCGTCGACAAAGATCCTGCCCCGGACGCCGAGCAGATCGACTTCCCGCAGGAACACCCGGGGATCGACGAGCACGCCGCTTCCGACCATGAGGGCCGCTTCCTGGTAGACGAATCCCGAAGGGACCATCCTGACACCGTACTCCTTCTCTCCGACACAGACGGTATGCCCTGCGTTAGGGCCGACACCGCCCCGGGAGATGATGGATGGTCTGTCCTGATGAGCGATGTGGGCTACGATCTTTCCCTTTCCCTCGTCACCAAAGAACCCGCCGACGATAATAGTACAACTCATTGTTCTATCAAGTAGGATGGAGCGATACTGGGTGATAAACGTTACAATGTGACACCGGGAGAGCTGCCACCCCGCTTGAACATAACCGGGTTCCGACAACCGGTACACTGCCCGCTTCACACCGTTTCGCGCCCCGGGAGGGAGGGGCGGACCGGAGTCCCCCGGAGCGCCGGCAACAGAAGGATCACCACCGATCGGGTGGGTCTCCCGGCAGGCGCGGGGTTCCGGGCATGCACTTCCGGCATTGCGCTGTGATATTCGCGCATGTCCCGCATTTCCGGCGGCAGCGGCCATCGCATATCAACCCCGGCATCTACCGATCATCTCCGGCACGGTTGCCGCCGGGATCTGGACCCCTTCATTTCCAGTGGAAATTTAATTTCATGGATATTCCAGACCGTCACATCGAGTTTTTCCCCCGGAGCGGCATGGTGATCTGTAATCAGATCGGTCACCGGGGCGCGGATGCGAACCCGAAGATCTGCCCGGGGTTTGAGGGACCGGATGCATATTCCCGATACGGGTACGACGGGATCCCGACCGGCCAAAATCCCTGAATAAATCCACATCTCCAGTGGAAATAAAGGGGTTCTCTATCCGTCGTTTTTCTGTCGGACAGCAAACTATCAGTTGCCCGGGCAGAGATTATCCATAAAAGAATTTCGATTTTCGTTTGAATATTTATGGGGATATTTTTATTTTATCGATTCAAGAAAGGTCCCCATACGGGAGAGCGCCTCTTTGAGATCGTCGCGCGAGACCGCGTAGGCGCACCGCAGGTGCCCGACACCCGAGGGCCCGAGGACGCTTCCCGGGACGACCGCCACGTGCTGCTCGCGGAGAAGCGCCTCCGCAAATTCGGTATCGGTCATGCCGGTGCTCTCCACAGAGGGGAAAGCGTAGAACGCACCCTTCGGGACGTGGCAGGAAAGACCGAGCTTGTTCAACCCGTCGACGAAGAGGTTCCGCCGGAGGCGGTACTCCCGGACCATGGCGTCCTTCTCGGCTTCCCCGATCCGGAGCGCCTCGTAGGCCGCGATCTGCCCCATGACGGGGGCGCAGAGCGCGACGTACTGGTGGATCTTTAAAGCCGCCGCGGCGATCTCGGCCGGAGCGCAGAGGTAGCCGATCCGCCACCCGGTCATGGCGAAGGCCTTCGAGAACCCGTTCAAGGTGATCGTCCGCTCGAAGAGTTCGGGGATCGTCGCTGGCGAGAAGTGGCCGCCGTCGTAGGTGAGATCGGCGTAGACCTCGTCGCTGATGAGGAGAAGGTCGTGGTCGACCAGGAGATCGGCAATGGCGCGCCAGTCCGCCTCCTGCATCACCCCGCCGGTTGGGTTGTTCGGGAAGTTTGCGACGAGCACCTTCGTCCTCGGCGTGATCCGTTCCGCGAGCGCGTCGGCCGTCAGCCGGAACTCGTCCTCCGCCCTGCAGGGGACGGAGACCGGGATCCCGCCGGCGAGGGAGACGCAGGGGATGTAGGAGACGTAGCAGGGCTCGGCGACGAGCACCTCGTCGCCCGGGTCCACGACGGCCCGGATGGCGATGTCGGCCGCTTCCGAGACGCCGCAGGTCACGATGATCTCTTTGTCGGCATCGTAGCGGGTGTTAAACCGGGTATCGAGGTAGCGGCTGATGGCGCCCCGGAGCTGGGGCGTCCCCTTGTTCGAGGTATAGGCGGTCGACCCCTGCTCGATGGAGTAGATGGACGCCTCGCAGACGCACCAGGGGGTCACGAAGTCCGGTTCGCCGACACCCAGGGATATGACGTCCTCCATCGTCTGGGCGATATCGAAGAACCGCCTGATGCCCGAAGGGGGTATGGCACGGGCCCGTTCCGAGACGAAGTCCCTCAACGCACCTCACCTCAGAACGAGTAGGGGAGACGCTCAACCTCTTCGCGCTCGGCGAAGGTGGTGCCGTTCTCCTTGTAGGTCTTCATGATGATGTGCGTCGCCGTCTCCCGGATCCGGTCCATCGGAGCGATCTGCTCGGATACGAACCGCGCAATCTCGTGCATGCTCGGCCCGGCGACCAGGAGCTGGAGGTCGTAGATCCCGGTCATGAGCCGGAGCGACCGGACCTGCGGGAACCGGGTCAGCCGTTCTGCGATCCGGTCGTAGCCGAAGTCCCGCTCGGGCGAGACCTTCAGCTCGATCACCGCGGTGACCTTGCCGTCGCCGGCCCGCTCCCAGTCGACGACCACGCTGTAGCGGCGGATGGCGCCGGCCGCTTCCAGCCGGCTTATCCGGTCCCTTACATCCTCTTCACTCACCTCGGCCAGCACCGCAAGTTCGCTTACCGGGGTGCGGCAGTTCTCCTCCAGGAGATGGAGGAGGATACGGTCCTTCTCGTCCATAACTTCACCTGAACATTGCTCTCAATCGGTTGATGTCGAGCTCCTTAAGCCTCGGGTCGTCGAGCCTCGGGTCGCGCGTGACGACCTCTTCGATCTTGCTCGTCGTTGCGTCGAACCACATCTCCTTCGTCCGGCCGTAGCGGCCCCGCGAGACGACCCGGGTGTTGATGACGCCGAGCATGTTGAGCTCGGAGATGAGGTCCGTGATCCGGCGGTGCGTCAGTACGTCGAGATCGATGATCCGGGCGATCTCGCGGTAGACCACGGTGACCTCGCCGCTCGTGAAGATCCTCTTGCCCATCTGCTCGAGGATCAGCATCGCGTAGAGGACCGCCTTGCTCTGGGTCGGGAGGGTGGAGATGCACTCCACCATGCTGTCGGTCTCGATCTTCTCCTGCGCCATCCGGACATGCCTCTCATCCACAGTCGCGGCGTTCTCACGGTCCGCGAGTTCGCCAGAGACCCGGAGGAGGTCGAGCGCCCGCCGGGCGTCGCCGTGCTCCTGCGCCGCAAGCGCCGCACAGAGCGGAATGACCGTCTCGCCGAGCGCTCCCTCGACGAACGCCAGATCGGCCCTCTGCTGGAGGATGTCGCAGAGCTGCGGGGCGTTGTAGGGGGGGAAGACGATCTCCTCCTCGGAGAGGGAAGAGAGGACGCGGGGGTCCAGGAAGTCGGTGAACCGGAGGTCGTTTGAGATCCCGATAATGCTTACTTTCGCGAACTTGAGGTCGGAGTTGATCCGGGTGAGGTTGTAGAGGGTATCGTCGCCGCTCTTCTTGACGAGTTTGTCGATCTCGTCGAGGATGATGACCATGACCCCACCGCTGCTCTCGAGCTGGTTCTTCAGTTCCGCGTAGACCTGGTCGGTCGGCCACCCGGTCATGGGGATGTGGTTCCTCTTGCTGTCGCTCGGGTGCTCGTCGGCGTCGTCGAGGCCGTTCGCTATCTGGGCGAGGACCCGGTACTGGGTGTCGATCACTTCGCAGTTGAGGTGTACGATCCTGCACTTCGTCCCGGCGAGTGCGCTGGCGTTCTCGAGCTCCGTTCCCACGTACCGGGCCGACGCCGTCTTCCCGGTCCCGGTCTTGCCGTAGATGAGGATGTTTGACGGAGTCTCGTTCGTGAGGGCGGGCGCAAGAATGGAGGCGAGTTCGTCAATCTGCGGTTTCCGGTGAGGAAGGATCTGGGGACGATAGCTGTGTCGGAGCACTTCCCTGTTCTTGAATATACGCCTGTTGGTCAGGTATTTTTTGAATAATCTCATTGGGTTTGTCTTATCGTCCGACATGATGTCACCGGAGGGGGTTGTCAGGACAGGAAATTTTCGTGTCGAGGACTCTTAAGATGATCGTTTTCAGGACAGATAACCCCTTCGTTTCCAGTGGAACAAAGGACCGTTGAATACCGGTGGGATGCCGATGAACTGTTCAGGATGGCGACGGTATCAGAGGACATGCCGGGAGAAAATCCAGGATCGCCCCCACCCCTTTGTTTCGTGTGGAGAGTGATGATGATACGACCCGTATCATTCAATCAAAAAGTGATGACGATAGTCATGTGTACCTCTTCAACTCAAACTATATAATTTTATGGAAAATGTACAGGACAGGAAAAAACGGCTGCAGAACAGGTAAACAGAAGCATAGAACGAGGAAAGAAGAGGATCGGTGCAGAAAAGAATTGTCCAGGGTGGAGGGATAGGCGTACGGAACAGGAGGGGAAAGTCTGAAAATGGGGAGATGCAGGTATGAAACAGGAGAAAAAAGTTCGAAAATGGGGAGATAGATGTACGAAACAGGAGAAAAAAGTTCGAAAATGGGGAGATGAGGGTACAAAACAGGGAGGAAGAGTTCAGAGTGAGAAGAGAATGGCACGGTACCCACCCCCGATCACCCTGTCGCCGGACCGATCAACCGTTGGTCAGGACCCCGGTTACTCTCCCGGACGGATCGGATCGGCACTCCTCCGGGACCAGGCTTCTGTCCCGGTGAATCGAGTTATCGTTCCAGGCAGGTTGCATCTCCTCCCCTGAACGGGTCCGGCGGATCGGATCGAAAAACTCTCCTGCCGGCCTGGATCCTGTTAACTATCTCGGATGAACCGGATTCGGCCATCGGGGATCCACGGAACCCATCCTCCCTTCCTGCATCGCCCCTCCCCCCGGGCCGGGGCGAACCGTCATGGTTCCAGTCGAAACAAAGGGGTCGGGGATTGCATCCCGCTTCGCGGGGAGATACAAAGAAGTAAAATACGCGGTACAGAGGTACTGGAAGATTCCATATGGAAAGTAGCCACCTAAAACCCCTCATCGTGAACGGTGCTGTCATCACCGTCTCTTCGACCCGGAAACCCGAGACCGACACCAGCGGAAAGGCGCTCGTGGATCTCCTCACCGCTGCCGGCATCGAGGTGACCCACTACGCCATCATCCCCGACGACCAGGAGCGGATCCGCTCCGAGGTCCGGGCGGCGCTTTCGCGTGCCAACTGCGTCATCGTCACCGGGGGCACCGGGCTCACCCCGGACGACGTGACCATCGAGGCGGTCGCGCCGCTGCTCTCAAAGACCATCGACGGGTTCGGTGAACTCTTCCGCCTGAAGAGTTACGAGGAGATCGGGACAGCCGCGATCCTCTCGCGGGCGATCGCGGGCGTCGTCGACGGCCGGGCGGTCTTCTGCATCCCGGGTTCGACGAAGGCGGTCACCCTCGCCGCCCGGGAGATCATCATCCCCGAGGTCCGGCACATTCTCAACCACGCCTCGTCGGGTCAGCGGTAGACGTCGAGGAGCGCCACCCGCTCAAGCACCAGTTCGCGGAACCGGTCCTCCCCAACCACTGCGACCTCCTCGGGGGTGATCCCGAAGAGGTCCGCGAGGCGCGCCCGTTTCTCGGGATCGATCTCCTCCTCCGGGTCGTCATCGACGAACCGCACGAGACCGGCAAGGCGGTCCCGGACGCCGGGCGCCGGGGGGCAGACGGCGACGTACGACCGGTTCTCTCCCGGGTGAATCCCGAAGGACGAGGCCGTCTGACACTGCCGGGTTCCCGCGGCGTAGAGGAGCGCCTCCATCTCGATTGAGTTTGCGATCGGGTCGCCCCGGGTCCACGACCGCCAGGCGTGCCGGAGCGCCGCCTCCACGTGGCCGCGCCCGGCAAGGCGGTCGGCGTCGAAGAGGATGATGTGGGTCCCGAACTCGTCGGCCGCCGCGCGGACCTTTCGGAGAAAGACGACGTTCTCGTCGACCGTAAAGACCGCCCGGTAGGTATCGCATGCTATCTCTGTCATTTCGTTCACCCGAACCGGGAAAGGGTCGACTGCTCCTCGCCGGCATTCCCGATCTCGTCCCGGGCACCATCGAGCTGCTCGAAGACCTGTGCGGCGATCCCCTGCCCGAGAACCTTCCCGACCTTCTCCGGCCCCGCTTCCCGGAGCGCCTCGATCGAGTCGATACCGTTGTTGAAGAGCCGGCGGGCCCGGACCCGGCCGATCCCCCGGATCCTGATGAGCGGCAGGAGCTCCTTCCTGATGCCGTGTTTGGTCCGGAGTTCCATCTCCTCGATGGGGGCCTTGAGGTGCGGGGCAAAGAGCCCGGCGAGTTGCCGGCTCGCGTGGACCAGCCAGGCCACGCTCTCCACCATCCCGTAGACGTCGCCCGGGCCGACGCTGTAGCGCTCGCAGATCACGTCTTCGCCCACCTCATCGGCCCAGTCGGCGAGGAGGAGCGCGGTCTTGAGGCTCCGGTCGAACCCCTCGCCCGCGTCCCAGGGGATCTCCGTCCAGAGTTCGTCCCGGTGGTCGGCCAGGAACCGGTCGAGGGCGTACATGTCGTTTCTCCTGACATAGAGCGTCGGCATATCCGGTGTCGAGCAGAGGAGATGCAGAAGGCCGATATCGGTGTATTCTCTCCGGCCCGTCATCGCCGTCACGATCACCTCGGCGCTTCTCGGGTCGATGTAGAGCCGGGAGACGAGCGACCCGTACTCGGTGGCCTCGAGCCACTCCCCCACCTCGGTGATCATCTCGCTCTCGCGCAGGAACTCAAGCACCCGGTCGACCGCCCGCGAGAGCGCACGCGGGCTCTCGCCCTGGTGGGCGTAGAACGTCCCGTCCATGAACCCCAGGACCTCGCCGCGTTCGCGGGCGAAGTTGGTGGCGATGAGCGAGAGGATATGGGTGCAGAGGACCGCCTCGTCCGCGCACCGGCTCCGGACGTCTTCCGCCGGCGCCTCGATGTAGCAGTCGAAGAGCTCGTCGACCATCTCCTCGGACTTCGCGATCAGGACGGCCTCGCCGTAGGGGTCGAGACGCGGCCGTCCGGCCCGCCCGGCCATCTGCCGGTACTCCCGGACCGGGATCGGGACCATCCCCTCCCCGGCGTTGAACCGGAGGTAGTCGCGGACGATCACCCGCCGGGCGGGGAGGTTTAAGCCGGCCGCGAGCGTCGGGGTCGAGGCGATCGCCTTGATCTGCCCCTCGCGGAACCCCGCCTCGACGAGCTGGCGCTCCTCCCGCGAGAGCCCCGCGTGGTGGAACGCCGCCCCCTGGGCGACGCAGGCGGCGAGGGTCTTTCCCATATCGGTCGAGGCGCTCGACCGTATCTTATCAGCGTAGCCGGCGAGGACGGGGTTTGCGATTTTTAAGCCCGATGCCGCGCGTTTCGCGAACGCTTCGGCGTTCTTCCTCGAGCTGACGAAGACCAGGCACTGCCCACCCTCCGCGACCGTGTCGAGGACGAGGTCCAGGTCCTCGTACTTGCTCTTTCGCCCGACCTCCCGGATGTCGTCGGCAAACCTGATGCCGTCCTCGAAGAAGACCCCTTCCCGGAGGTCGACCGGCCGCCACTCGCTCTCGACGAGTTCGGCGTCCAGCCACCCGGCGAGATCGGCAGGGTTCCCGATGGTCGCCGAGAGGGCGATGATCTGCATATCCGGGTTCTTGTGCCGGAGTTTTGCGATCACCATCTCGACCGTCGCTCCCCGGGAGGGGTCGTCGATCAGGTGGACCTCGTCGACGACGAGCAGGCTGATCTCCGAAAGCCACGGCGTCCGGTTCCGCAGGAGCGAGTCCACCTTCTCGCTCGTCGCGACGATGATATCGTTCCTTCCCAGGTACTCGTCTCTTCGATCGAAGTCGCCGGTCGCGATCCCGACACGGAGGCCTTTCCCCGAGAACTCCTCGAACTTCTCGCTCGCGAGCGCCCGCAAAGGAACGATGTAGAGGCACTTGCCGCCCCTCGCCACCTGATGGTGCATCGCCATCTCGGCGACCAGGGTCTTGCCGCTCGCGGTGGGGATGGCGACGAGGAGGTTCTTTCCCGAAAAAAGGCCCGCTTCGACGCAGGCGGCCTGCGGCGGGTAAAGTTCCGTGATCCCGCCGGCAATGTAGCCGGCCGCGAGGTCCGGCGGGACGGGGAGATCGGCTATCTCCATGTGTACCCCTTCATTTCCACTGCAAACCGCATATCTTCCGTATTGTCATGGGCAGGGTCGGTCCGGCCCGGTCGCATCACGAGTAGTACTCCAGCATCGCCTGCTTGGCTTCCTTCTTCTTCCGGTCGAGGAACCCGTAGACATGCTCGTGCGGCACGCCCTGGATCAGCATCTCGATCGCTTTCCTCGCGGTCTCGGCCTGATCCGGGAGACCGATGATCGCGACGGTCTTGCCGTGAACCGAGATCTCTGTCGCGGTCATATCCTCGATCTGGGCGCGGGACGTTCCCGACTTCCCGATGATCCGGCCCCGGAGCCGTTCGAGCTGCCGGTTCGTCCCCGAAAGGTCGGCAAGGTCGAGGATATCGAGCATCATATCTTCATCGTCGAGGAGACGGAACGCACGCTCCGGCGAGAACCCCCGGTTGATCGCGGAGACGACGTTCGTCGCCGTCATGACGCCGACGGGGTCCTCCCCTTCGAGCGTCACCAGTCCTTCCTCGCTGTCGATCCGGAGGGTTATCCCGGTCTTCTCTTCGATCTCGCGTTTCGTGGACCCGCTTTTGCCGATGAGTACACCGATCCTCGCTGTTGAAACTTTCATCTCCTGTATGGTCATGGTTGCATCCCTTCTTCCGGTGTTCAGGGCTCCCGGCGTCCGGTGCCGACGAGCGTTTTGATGATCTCCTCTTCGTTTTGCACGTCGCAGTAGCGGGAGAAATATCGATTGAGGTTCTTGATATCCCGGACCAGAAACGCAGATGCCCGCGGGTGATCCAGGGTGACCGCCTGTCCCATATCGATCAGGTATGGTTTCTCGTGGTAGAGGATATTGTATTCGGAGAGGTCGGCGTGAACCAGGCGCGCCTCCCGGTAGAGCCGCTCCACGTAGCCGAGGATCTCGCGGTATACCGCGCCGTAATCCTCGACCTCGGCGTTCCGGAGCTGCGGATACGGCATCTCGTCTTCGCCCAGGAACTCCATTAAGAGGATGTTGCGGTCGAACGCGAGCGGTTCGGGGGCCGGAATCCCCGCCTCGTGCGCCCGGGCCAGGTTGCTGAACTCCTTTTTGGTCCAGGCGAAGATAAGGCCCTTGCGCGTCCCCCGGACGCTCGAGAACCGGCGGTCCCCCGCCAGGTACTCGGCCATCGCCTTGAAATTCGCGGTCTGGATACGGTAGATCTTGATGGCGAGCCCCCGCCCGTCGCGCTCGCCGTAGAAGACGTTCGCCTCTTTCCCGGTGCTGATCGGCCCGCCGATGACCGAGATCAGTTTTTTCTGGACGAGCTTGTAGAGGGCGAGAAGGGTGACCTCGTCGAAGACGTCGTCCCGTACCTTCACCGTATCGGCGTCTTTTATCCTGACGCCCATCGCCTCTATCTTGCGGTCGAACCGCTCGTGCTCGTCTCTCTGACCCACGGCCGGATCACCTGCTGCAGACGTAATCGTGTACGGGGGCGAGGATATCGATGAGGTGGGCTGCGGCGGCGTTCTTGAGGTCCAGCGGGTGAATCTCGCCCGCCGCGTAGGCTCGTTCCAGGTCCTCGTAGGCGGCAAACTCACGGTCGCCGCCGAACTTCTCGGGCCGGCGGATGACGACCGCACCCGCCCGGGGGAAGACGTGGTAGCGCAGGATCTCCAGCACCGGGTTGTTCTCGACCTCGGGCGGGCAGAACGCCTTCTTCATCTTCTTTTTGATATCCTCCTCGGAGTCGGCGACCGATATGACGTTTCCGGCCGACGACGACATCTTCTTCCCGTCGAGGCCGTTGATGATCGGCGTATGGATGCAGACCGGCGCCGGATACCCGATCGAGGGAAGGTGTTCCCGGGCGAGCATGTGAATCTTTCGCTGGTCGATCCCCCCGACGGCGGCGTCCACCTCAAGCGTCGCGATATCGACCATCTGCATGATGGGGTAGACCATCTGGGAGACCGTCGGGTTGTCCATCTGCCGCCCGACCTCGTCCATGCTCCTCTTCGCCCGGTTGAGGGTGATCGCCTGGGAGAGTTCGAGAACGGCAAGCTCGTACTCCGGCGTGAGCTGCACTTCCGAGCCGAGGACGTAGTTTGCGCCGCGGAGGCCGAGCCCCTCAAAGCAGCGGCGGTTGTACTCGGCCGTCTCCCGGATCTCTTCCATCGTTCCCTTGCGGTTCAGGAACGCGTGGAGGTCGGCGATGAGCACCGTCACCTCGAACCCCGCCTGCTGCAGGTCCATCAGCTTGTTCACCGTCACCATGTGGCCGAGATGAATCTCCCCGCTCGGCTCATAGCCGGTGTAGACCCGCCTGACCGGACGGTCGATGAGCGCACGCAGTTCCTCGTCGGTGACGACCTCTACCGTATTCCGCGTCACCAGTTCATACGGATCCATTAAAAATAGTGGGTCTGCCGGAGAGTTAATCCTTCTTCCTCCCCCGCTCTCCATTCACCCGATAGCGACGAGACCGAGCGCTTCGTTGGTCATCCGGATGGACTCTTCCGGATCTTTTACGGTTCCCATCAGGGCGCGGATGCAATCGATGTTCTCCGGGATGACGTCGGCCTCCTGGTGGATCGCCTGGAAGCAGTAGAACTCCTTGCCGTTCAGGATCGAGACCGACTCCTCGAAGACCCCGTTCTCCCAGAGGTCCGTCCTCGGCCGGCCGAGGTCCTGGGTGTACTCACGGAGCTGGGCGTTGCTCTTGATTCCGGTGGCCTTGCGGACGAGGCCGATCCGGCTGTGGTCCTCAAAGACCTTCAGCACCTCCTCGCGGGTGGTCTCCTTCTTCAAGTCCATCTGGATCGTGTGCATGTGCATAAACGTCGTCGGGACGATCATCGCGAGGGTGACGATGTCGATCTGCGGGAGGACGGTCCTGACGTCGGGGCCGTGGTGGCTCGGGATCGTGGCCGGGTTGAGGACGATGGCGTCGATCGGTCCCCGCTTGATGTCGTCGGGGTCCGCTCCGCGCCGGACCATCACCGCCCGGACCCGCGCGACGCCGAAGGCCTGGTCCAGGGCGTGGATGACCCGGACGAGCCCGGTGGAGTTGCACGAGACGACCCGGGCGAACTGCTTTCCTGCGGCCTCGTTGTAGTTCGCGTGGGCGTTGAAGGAGAACCCGGCGACCTCGTGCTCCTCGCCGCCCTGGAAGATCGCCTTTTTGCCGAGTTTCTCGTAGATCGGCCGGTTCTTCTCCCCGACGCCGCCGGGGGTGGCGTCCACGATGATGTCGGCGGCTTTCAGCATCGCATCGACGTCGCCGGCGACCTCGATGCCGGCCTTCTCGAACGCCTGCTTTTTGCCGAGATCTGCAATGTAAAGAGGATACCCGCGCTCTTTTGCGATGTACGCCTCGGCGGAGACGCTGGTCTTTGAGACCCCTATCACTTCCATGTCGGGCTGTGCGGCGACCGCATCGGCGACTCGCTTACCGATGGTGCCGTACCCGTTGATCGCGACTTTGATCATGCATGTTGGAATACAGAACAAAAATTAATAAAGGTTGCTGGTTTGGAAATAGCGAAGATATCAGGCGCTCTTATCGCCAAAAGGGATTCCGGAGTGCTCTTTATCCCCATCAGGCCGATTAAGTCGCGAAAGAGAGACCTCAAGGTATTAATGGGTTCCTTCACGCAGGCAGCAAGCAGGGGAGAGGGGCTCCTGCCGGAGATCTTCCGGCCGCCTCCTCCTGCAGGACCGGAGAGTGCGGCAGGATTTATAACCGGCCGGTGCCATGAGCATATATCCATGGAGAAACAGCCCATCCTCGCAACCGGCCGCCTGCTCCTGCGGCCGTATACCCTTGCGGACGCCCGTGCGGTTCAGCGGCTCTGCGGAGACTACGCCGTTGCCGCGACGACTCTCCTCCCCCATCCGTACCCGGACGGCCTCGCCGAGGCATGGATCGCCTCCCTCCGCGAGGGCATCGAGCGCGGCGACGCCGCAGCCTTCGCCGTCACGCTCGCCGGAGAGGGGCCCCTCATCGGCGGTGTCCGCCTGCGGATCGACCCGGCTCACGTCCGCGGGGAACTCGGGTTCTGGGTCGCGAAGCACTGCTGGGGCCGGGGGTATGCCACCGAGGCGGTCCGGGCGGTGATCGAGTACGGGTTCTCCGTGCTCGGGCTGCACCGGGTCCATGCCATGCATTTCTCCCGCAACCCTGCATCCGGCCGGGTGATGGAAAAGTGCGGGATGATCCGCGAAGGCCGCTTCAGGGAACATGTCCGGAAGTGGGGCATCTATGAGGATGTCGATCTCTGGGGGGTCCTCCGGGACCCGTCCGTCCGTCCCGGGGTAGAGATCCCCTCTCCGCCGGTAAAGGCACCCCTATGACCGGACAGCCCGCCCTCGTAACCGACCGCCTGCTCCTGCGGCCGTTCACCCTCGCAGATGCCCCGGAGGTGCAGCGGCTTGCCGGCGACTACGAGGTCGCGTCACATGCTCTCGGTATACCCTACCCCTACCCCGACGGAGCGGCTGAGAACTGGATTGCCACCCACCGCTCGGGGTTTGAGAAGGGGATGCACGTCGTCTACGCCGTCACCTGCCCGGAGGAGCAGGGTCCTGTCGGCGCAGTCGGGCTCGTGGAGGTGAATCGCCGTCACGGGCGGGCGGAGCTCAGCTACTGGGTCGCGAGGCACTGCTGGGGCCGGGGGTATGCCACCGAGGCTGCCCGGGCGACGATCGAGTACGGGTTCTCCGTGCTCGGGCTGCACCGGATTTATGCCATGCATTTTTCCAGGAATCCGGCGTCGGGCCGGGTGATGGAAAAGTGCGGGATGGTGCACGAGGCGCATCTCCGGGAGCATGACTGGAAATGGGGCGTCTTTGAGGATGTCGACGTCTGGGGAGTTCTCCATGACGAGTGGCTGGAGCGGTGCACGGTCCCGGCGATCCGGGAGTGCCGGGTACACTGAACCGGCCGGTTCAACCCTCCCACTCCTGCCGTACGGGAAATTTATTAAACCCCGGCGCGACGGTGTAATGGGGAATGTGGACGGGGTTCGCCCCACCACTCTGTTACTGCCCCGCCAAAGGCATCCGCCCGTACTGAATCAGACCTCCGCCGGACAGAGAGTCGGGCAGTTGCCTCTGCGGCGTCGGGAACCTTACCTCCCGGCAAAGACGGCGTAACCCCGGTGCCCGTCCCCACATCGGCCGCAAAACATATATCATTACGAAGCCCTTTCCGGTGCCGGTGCCTATGACCAGCAGAATCAATCCTCCTGTTACCACCGAATCAAAGAACCCGGGATTTTCCGCCCTCCTCTCGTCCGTCTTCTTCGGGCTCGGCCAGGCATACAACGGGCAGTTCCTGCGGGGCGTGCTGATCCTCGTCGGGACGCTGATCGGAGGCCTCTCCTTCGCTCCCGCCGGGGCGGCCATCTGGCTCTTCGGGATCTGCGACGCCTACGCCACCGCACGGAGGATGAACGGGGGCACGGTGCCGTACCGGGACAGCAGCATTTCGGCCGTCATTCTCTTCTTCGCGGTCTGGCTGGCCGGTCTTCTTCTCCTGCCGGTCACCCCTGCGGCGCTCTCGGCCGCCACGGCAGGGCTGCCGTCATGGTGACCGGCTCAGCCCTGAGCCTTTCGCTCCGCCCAGTATGCCTCCGCCTCTTCCTCCATCTTCTCGAGCCGGTCGTAGTAATCTGGGAACTCGTTTAAGTGCGCAAGCGCTATCTTTGCCGTCAGGAAGAGGTCGTCGTCGGTGACGTTCGTCGCCGGGTCGTGGAGGCCGTGCTCGAGCTCCACGATCATGCCGCGCCGGAACTGTTCGACGTCGAACTTCTTCCAGGTGATGCCGAGCTGCTCGCCCATCGCCTCTGCTTCTTCGGGGGTTACGTCTCTTCGTGCCATGCAGGTTCCTCGGCGAGGGATAGCTCCCCGGGGTTATGAGCCTGTCGGCATTGCGATGATAAGCCGGAACCTCTTTCCTCCCCCAAAGAGCAGTACACGTACGAACAACCATGGCGGAACCGGTTGACCTCCACAAAACGGGCATCCCCGGTGCGGGAGGAGATGCTCCCGTGGGGGAGAAGAAGAACCCGGTCTTTGCGGCGGGCCTTTCCCTCCTCTTCCCGGGGCTCGGGCAGGTCTGCAACGGAGAGACGGGGAAGGGTCTCCTGGTGCTCTTCGGGGTGCTCGCAGGG
>NZ_DAFZ01000025.1 GCF_002498065.1 Methanoculleus sp. UBA208
CCGACCCCCACCCCCACCAGCGTCGTACACACCCCCACCTGAATCGCCACGTTGTCGTCGAGCGGGAAGCAGGCCTCGATGATGCCCGCAACGGCCGCGACGAACATGGCCGCCCACCAGGGGACCAGGAAGGAGAGCGCGAGCGCGGACGCCGCCGCCCCGGCAAGCGTCCCCTCGAGCGACTTTTTGCCCCGGAGCGTGTGCCTCCCGAACCGCAGCCCGACGAGGGTCGAAATGCTGTCGAGCACCCCGACCGTGACGAGGCCGACCGCGGTATACTCGCGGCCGAAGACCGCGAGGCAGAAGAGCGCGCCGGGGGCGTAGGCGATACCGCCCTTGAGCGGCACCTTCCCGGTGCGTTCCGACTCGTCCATCACCCGGGAGAGGACCGGGACGTCGTAGCCGCGGGTGAAGGCGTCGCAGAGGAGGAACAGGACGACGAGTGCGGCGCTCACGAAGACGAATGCCCACCGGTCGTCCAGGCGGAGAATGATCGCGGCGCCGAGGAGCCCCATGAGCAGGTGGACCGTCTGGCGGAACGTCTCGCTCATCGCACCGGAATAGCGGCCCCGGCAGATAAAGCATCGTGCGGGTTCCGGCCGGACGTCGCCGAGCAGTCACCTTAAAGTAGTCTCCTTCCATCCAACACCCCTGAGGGAGAAGAAGATGGCAGAGATACGAAAGTATGTCAACCCCCCCGCCGCCGAAGTGATATGCGAGTTCCGGTTTCCCGAGGATATCCCCTGGGATATGACCTATCCGGGCATACTCTATAGTCACCTGAAGGACGCCTACCCGAAGAGAGACCAGCGCTACGTGCGCGAGGTGGTCATGCTCCTCGGCCCGGAGGGGCTCCGCGAGGAACTCCTGGTCGGCGAACGGTCGATCTTTCTTTCCGAGGACGAGGGCTGCGCCGTCCAGGTCGGGCCCCGGCTGCTCTCGGTCAGTTGCCAGAAGCCGTACGTCCACTGGGAGGCCTTCTCGGAACGGATCCACGGTGCGTTCGAACGGTTCCGGGAGGTCATCAGCGCTGATGCCATCGGCACCATGAACCTGCGCTACGTCAACCTCATCGATATCCCGGAAAGCGAGGTGACGCTCTCGGACTACTTCGCCTTCTACCCCGTCCTCCCGCCGGAACTCCCGCGGGTGCCGGCGGGGTTCATCACCGGGTGCGAGTTCTCGTTCCACGACAACCGCGACAACTGCCGGGTGGAACTTACCGACGCCGTGCCGGAGTCGACGGGGCACAACGCGTTCCTCTTAAACATCGACTACTTCCTGTCGGAGGAGAAGAGCATCCCGATCGACGGGGTGGCCGACTGGCTGGAGATCGCCCACACCCACGTGCGGGACATCTTCGAGGCCTGCATCAGGGACACTCTCCGCGACCTCTTCACCATCAGGGAGGAAGCGCCGGTACCGGCACGGTGAGGATGATAGCGCCCTCGACCTCCGGCAGGGTTGAACACTGGACGCTGCCCGATCTCGATGCGGCGGTCCGGCGGTGCCGGGCGCAGAACGCCCGGGGCATCCGGTGCATCCTCGCCGCTCTCGGCGAGTACGCCCGGAGCGAGCAGCAGGTCCGGGAGAACCTGGAGCACTCTTCTGCCGCCATAGCCGCGATCAAGGAGCAGGGCCTGGACGCATCCCTCACCGTGAAGATGACTGCGCTTGGTGTGCTCCTCGATCGCGATGCCGCCAGGGAATCGCTGATTCGGCTCTGCAGCGGGGCGCATGCACGCGGCATCGGGTTCGAGGTAGATATGGAGGGGCGGGGACTCGTGGGGACGACGGTCGATGCCGCCGTCGCCTGCGCAAGGCAGGGGTTGCCGGTGACGCTCGCCCTCCAGACCTCCCTCGACCGCACCGCGGGCGACCTCGAACGCATCGTCCGCCACGGGATCCGGCCCCGCCTGGTGAAGGGAGCATACAGGGCGGATACGGATGACCCCGGCGAGGTCCGGGAGCGCTTTCGCACACTTGCAGCAGAACTCCTCGACCGGGGCGTGCCGTTCTCGGCCGGCACCCACGACCCGGATCTCGTCGCGTGGTTGGTGGAGCGTGCGGGCGGGACGGTCGAGTTCGGGTTCCTGATGGGGCTCGCGGACGAGACGAAACTCCGGCTCGCGAAGGAAGGGCGGGCCGTCGCGGAGTACGTGCCCTTCGGCGATCAGGCAAAGATATATGTCGCCCGGCGCGAGGCCTACCTCGCGGGGCTGGCGGCGGCGGGGAGGGCGCCGGTGCCGTAGCGCTCTCGCATCCGGGGAGGTTATACATGATCCAGACACGGGGAAGCGGCATACTCCTGCATGTCACGTCCCTGCCGTCGCCGTACGGCATCGGCGACTTCGGCCCGGCGGCTTACCGGTTCGCCGATGCGCTTGAGCGGGCCCGGCAGCACTACTGGCAGATCCTGCCGCTCAACCCGACAGAGACCGAGTACGCCCACTCACCCTACAGCAGCCCGTCGGCATTCGCCATAAGCACCCTCCTCATCAGCCCGGAGATGCTCGTCCGGGAGGGGTTCCTGAGGAAGAGCGACCTGGAGCCGGCGCCCGACTTCCCGGAGGAGCGGGTGGCGTACGAGGCGGCTGCCTGGTACCGGGAACGGTTGTTCTCGGTTGCTTACGAACGGTTCCGCCACTCCGGGCCGGATCGTGGGTTTGAAACGTTCTGCGACGTGAACGGGTGGTGGCTCGACGACCATGCGCTCTTCGTCGCGCTCAAAGACCGTTTCCGCGGGCAGGCGTGGAACAGGTGGCCGGAGGAGGTACAGACCCGGCAGCCGGAGGCTCTCAAAGAGATGCGCGAACTGCTCGACGACCGGATACGAAAAGAGACGTTCCTCCAGTACCTCGCCGCCCGGCAGTGGTCGGCCCTCCGCCGCTACTGCATCGAACGGGGCATCCAGGTCATCGGCGACATCCCGATCTACGTCGCGTACGACAGCGTCGACGTCTGGGCGAACCCCGGGATCTTCAAACTGGACGAAGACCTCCGCCCGACCGTGGTGGCGGGGGTCCCGCCCGATATGTTCAGCAGGACCGGGCAGCTCTGGGGGAACCCGGTCTACGACTGGGGCGCGCTCCGGGAACGGGGATACGGCTGGTGGATGAGCCGGATCGCCCGGTCCGGCGAACTCTACGACCTCTTCCGGATCGACCACTTCCGGGCGTTCGCCGACTACTACGAAGTCCCCGCGGGGGATGCGACTGCCGAGCACGGCACATGGGTCGACGGGCCGGGAGCGGAGTTCTTCGAGGCGCTCTCCCGGCGGTTCCCCTGCTTCGCCATCGTCGCCGAGGATCTGGGGGCAAACACCCCCGCCGTCCAGGCCCTCCTCGACCGGTTCTCCTTCCCGGGGATGAAGATCCTGCTCTTCGCGTTCGGCGAGGGAATCGAGAAGACCCCGCACATCCCGCACAACTACGTCCATAACCTCATCTGCTACACCGGGACGCACGACAACAACACGGCGAGAGGGTGGTTTGAGGAGGAGGCGTCGGAGGAGGATAAGCAGCGGTTCTTCGCCTACGCCGGGCGGGAGGTGGCGGCGGACGAGGTTCACCGGGAACTCGTCCGCCTGGCGATGACCTCGGTCGCCCGGGCGTGCATCGTCCCCATGCAGGACCTTCTCGGCCTCGGCGCCGCGGCACGGATGAACTACCCCTCGACAACCACGGGGAACTGGGTGTGGCGCATGACGCCGGAGGAGCTCGCCGGTGCGCCGTTCGAGTGGCTCCGCGAACTCACGGAGCTCACCGGGCGGGGGTGAGATGATGGTCTTGGAATCTTAACGCTGGACGATCTTCTAGATGACCTTGTCTAGAATCGCTCCAGAGCACGGATTTCCATAGGACTACGCACCTTCGGTGCTCGTGCTCCTGCCCTTCGGCCAGTCGCATATCGCACCTGGGGGAGGGGTTGCAGGGGAGGGGGGTCTCCCCCCTCGAAACCCTTCGGGTTTCTCATGCTCGCTGCGCTCACACTCCCCTTTGTCCCCACCCCCCGTGGCGATACTCAGGGGGAATCCGTGTCTGGTGGTGGTTGCCCACAAAGCCATCAACAGATCCCGAATCTCACAGAGTCGGGATATCCCAACACCCCTGCCTCTGAGGGGACCACCACCCCGCTCAGTACCTGGCCGTCAGCATCTCGAGTTCTTCCCTGACCGCCCGGCGGACCATCTCCTCGATGGCGGTGTAGTCGCGCTTCGCCTTCTCCTGTTTTTTGAGCATCTCTTCCATCTTCATGATCCCGAGGGAGAGGTTCTTCCCGTACCGCAGGGCGACCTCCAGCGCCTCCTCGTCAACCCGGACGACCCTGGACATAGGGTGATGTTTTCCGGGCAGGAATTTAATTGTTACAGATTTGTTACAGACGGGCAAAAGTTGTTACAAACCTGTAACAACAGCAGGAACAGCGTTACGATTGTGTTACAGGGAGAGAGATGAGAAGAGTTATCGACGAAAGACCGGGGGGATAGCCCCGGTTACCCCGCACCCGCCTGCCGGGCCACGCCCCGGGCGGCCGCCGCGATCTCCTCCGGGTCGCCGAGGTAGTAGTGCCTGACCGCCTTCAGGTCCCCGTCCAGTTCGTAGACGAGCGGGTAGCCGGTGGGGATGTTGAGGCCCGCGATCTCGTCGTCCGGGACCCCGTCCAGGTGCTTGACCAGGGCCCGGAGGCTGTTGCCGTGGGCGGAGACCAGGACGGGTTTGCCTCGCCGGAGATCTTCGGCGATATGGCTCTCCCAGTAGGGGAGCACCCGTTTGAGCGTGTCGTGCAGGGCCTCGGTCGCAGGGAGGGTCTCCGGGTCGAGATCCGCGTAGCGGGGGTCGAACCGCGGGTGTCTCGGGTCGTCCCACGCGAGCGGCGGGGGCTGCACGCCGTATGCCCGGCGCCAGAGGTGCACCTGATCCGCACCGTATTTTTCGGCGGTCTCCCGCTTGTTCAGGCCCTGCAGGGCGCCGTAACTCTTCTCGTTCAGCCGCCACGACCGGTGCACTGGTATGTACATGAGATCGAGGTCGTCCATCACGATCCAGAGCGTCCGGATCGCCCGCTTCAGGACGGAGGTATAGGCGACGCCGAACGTATACCCGCCATCCCTGAGAAGTTCCGCCGCATGGTGTGCCTCTACCATACCCTGCGGCGAGAGGTCGACATCAGTCCAGCCCGTGAACCGGTTCTCCCTGTTCCAGGTGCTCTCGCCGTGCCGTAACAGGATCAACGTTGCCATCGCACTCTTCTCCCGTGCCCGGTATTGAACGCCTCGCCGGATAAAGCCCTTGCATACGCAGGAAGGTGCCCGGCGAGAGATGCCGGAATGCCGCAACGCCGGAGGAACAGTCCGCCCCTCGCCGTCCGGCGATATAGGACAACCTGACCCGGGTAATCCATATAATCGCCAGTTTTGGCAAACCGGCCACACATAAGTTCGATTTTTTTCGTAGCCTACCATTCTTTTATCATTCAATCCCGCCCATATGCACTCGTATGGCATCGAACAGAAGGAGGAACAGAAACTATATCCTCACGGCAGCGTCGCTGCTCGTCATCGTCGTGGCGTGCGTCATCGCCGCAGGGTGCACAGGAGGCACGTCGACGCCCGGTGCGGTCACCGGGCTCACCGGGACCTCCTGGACGCTCGACTCGTACCTCGCCGAGAACGGCTCCCTCGTCCCGGTCCTGCCGGGAACGGAGGTCACCGCCCGGTTCGGCGACGACGGCAAAGTCACCGGCTCCGCCGGGTGCAACGGCTACGGCGGCGACTACCGGCTCGACGACACGTCCCTTTCGGTATCATCGATTGCTCAGACGCTGAAACTCTGCACGGAGCCCGAAGGTATCATGAAGCAGGAGGCAAGGTTCATCGATCTCCTCGGCTCGGCGGAGGGCTGCCGGATCGAGGATGGCCGGCTCATCATCACCGACGCGGAGGGCACCGACCTGCTCGTCTTCGTGAAGGGGGCCGAACCTGCAGCGCTCGCCGGGACATCATGGACGCTCGCGAGCCTCGCCGGGGAGGACGGCGCTCTGATATCGGTCCTTGACGGCACGACAGTCACGGCGGCCTTCGGCATCGACGGCAACGTCGGCGGGTCGGCCGGGTGCAACCACTACAGCGCAGACTACACCGCGGACGGCGCGAGCCTCACCATCGAGCCGGCCGTAAGGACCGAGATGTACTGCATCGACCCGCCGGGCATCATGGAGCAGGAGAACAGGTACCTCAACCTGTTAACGTCGGTTGCAGGCTACCGCATCGACGGCGACCGGCTCGACCTCCTCGATAAGGCCGGAAAGACCCTGCTCTCTTACAGCGCGAACCGGGCCTGATCTGTTCCCCATTTCAGGCGGCCGGAGAGGCCGGCCACCGCCCGGTTTTCCATTTTTACCGCACCCAGGGCCCAATATCTCCCGCCAGCGAAGGCTCGGGGCGACAGAGCCGGATCGACGCCGCTTGCATCCAGCCATCAGGGAGAGGGCGATCGAGAGAATTTCGGTGGAAATGGGTTGCTTTTTCTTCTTCCACCCCCTATTCTATCCTTGATAGAGATGGGGAGAGACGGACACCACACACTCGCGAAGGCCGCATTCCTGATCATCGTGGCGGCATGCCTCTTCTCGGTCGGCTACTCCGGGGGGGCGGATACGCCTCCCGACGACGCCAATAAGGTCGCCGAACCGCTTGCGGGGAGCGCATGGGATCTGATCGCGTTCCGTGCCGATAACGGTTCCATCGCCGCGCCCCTGCCCGGGGTGGAGCCGCTCATCGTCTTCGGCGAGAGCGGCACGCTCTCGGGGTTCGCCGGGTGCAACCTCTACTCCGCCCCCTACCGGATCAACGGCTCCACAATCAAGGTGGAGCCGATAGAAGGCACGGAGGCCCACCCTGCGGCAGAGCAGGGCCTCGTGCAGCAGGAGAGCAGGTACCGGGAACTCCTCGTTGCGGCTGCCTCTTACAAGGTCGAGGACGACCGGCTGGTGCTCTCCGGGCCGTCGGGTAAGGACCTGCTCGTCTTTGAGCGGTCGGACCAGCCCGGGACCGTGCCGCTGCTTTCGACCGAATGGCGGCTGACCCACTACACCACCGGCGGCGGCAGCACCGTCGCGTCGCCGGTGCCCGGCACCAGCATCACCCTGGTCTTCGACGACGACGGCACGCTCTCGGGGTCCGCCGGGTGCAACGCCTACTCGGCCCCGTACCGGGTCAACGAGACGGGCATTGGCGTGGAACGGATCATCGCGACGAAGGCCTCCTGCACCGAGCCCGCCGGCATCATGGAGCAGGAGCGCGCTTACCTGGACCTCCTCCGGTCGGCGGCGGGCTACCGGATCGTCGGGGATACGCTCGCGGTCATCGACGGCAACGGCAGGGCGATTCTCTTTTATGAGGCAGAGGGTTGATGTGGGGTTACCGGGACATTTCTCCGCTTCGAAATCTGCGGTAACAGCCCATCCCTTCGCGATCTTCGCGTCTTCGCGTGAGAACCCATGCAGGAGTAGCGATACAGCCTCGCGCGAAGCCGCGAAAGGCGCGAAGAAGTGACTTCGATTGAAAAACATTCTCCAGAATTTGCTATTCGTATAAACCATAGCGAACGGCTCTGGATAACATCCTCAGATTAGCCCCGGATATTTTTGCTACGATGAGGAGGATGTTGACCTTTGACGGGAGGCATTCTATAGACCCGAAAAAGAGTCACGCCGGATACAACCGCCCGGCCTCCTGGCCCTCTGCCGGGAGCGAGTAGTGCATCTGGGCAAAGACCCATGCATGGCCCGTCCCCCGGAGCACCGCTGTCAGCCGCCCGTTCAGGGTCTGCGATACCCCGTCGGCGACGATGTGGTAAGCCGTACCGGCCATGACCCACGCGACCGTTCCCTCGGCACCGATACGGATGTCGGAGAACTCAAGCGAGATCGTCTCCGCCTGCGAAAAGTCGCGCTCAAGCTGCCGGCGGTAAGCCTCCCTCCCGATCGCCTTCTCGTCGGCGCCGGTCCCGAAACCCCGGAAATCGGGGTCGGCGAGCGCCATTATGCCGCCGACATCCTTCCTTGCCGTAGCCTCCGCCATCCGCCGGAGCACCGCCAGGATCTGGTTCTGTGTCTGCTCGCTGACGCGCATGAGGAGTACTCTCGCTGAAAGGAAGATGTTCTTTTCGCGTATGCGTGCCGCGCGCGTCACGTGGGGTTTCGTCCCCTCTCTGCCGGATCGGGATTCGCGCGGAACTCAGGCGACCGGACGATCCGGATAAGGGCTGCGACCCCGTCGTCCGCAGCAAGCTCCTCCCGGACCACCAGATCGCACGACTCGTAGCCGAGCGGGGTGAACCGGAGCCCCGCCTCCCGCGCCTCACGGGCCGGGCAGACCCTCGCGTCCGCACATCCGGTGGGGTGATCGGCATCGATGCCCTGCCGGTCCAGCCATGCATCGAGGAGGATCCGCGCCGCCGTATCTTTCGGGCGGTTGACGAACCGCAACGACGCAAGGCTCTCGGTGTCGAGGTCGCCGGCCGAGGCAACCCCGAGTTCCGTCCGGGCAATCTGCACCCGCAGGAGGTCCACATCCGGCAGGTACCGGAGCACCTGGTCGTTCCAGGCCGTTTCAGTCTCCGGGAGAGCAACCGTTGCCGCGTGGCAGGTGTTCGCCCGCAGGGCCAGCACCGCCTCCATCGTCGAGGCGTTGCAGCAGTGGAGCAGGTAGCCGGTCTCCGAGAGGCAATTTCCGAGTTCGCCGAGAGCAGGATCGCGCCGGCCGACACAGATAAGCGTGCGGGCGATAGAGGCCGGCGGGACGGTGAGCCGGACGCGCACCTCCTCACCCGCCTCGATCCCCTCACGAGCGGCGGGGATGTGGAGGTAGCCGTTCGCCCGGACTACCGCCATCTGGATACCGCCGCCCCGGGGATGCGGTGTCGCCCAGCAGGTGCCGGACACCTGCCCGACCGAGACCGGGACGAACTCGTCGAACCCGAGATCGGACGCCAGTCTCCTTGATAACCGGACGTCCAGCTCCCCGCCCGGGAGCGGCGAGAGCCCCCACCACGCGAGCAGGTTCCCGGCAACCTCGCGAAGGACCGTCTGTGCGGCGACGGGATACCCCGGCATCCCGAGAACCGGCTTGCCGTCGACGTTCGCGAGCAGCACCGGTTTTCCCGGCCTGACCGCGATGCCGTGGAAGACGATCTCCCCGAGCGCGCCGACGACATCCCGGGAGAAGTCACGGGTGCCGGCCGACGAACCTGCCGAGAGGATGACGAGATCGTTCTCGCCGACCGCCTTCTGCACCGCCTCCCGGATCAGGTCCGGGTCGTCGGGGACGATCCCGTAACGGCGGCAGGTCGCCCCCGTCCGGGTGAGATAAGCCTCCGCCATGAGAGTGTTCGTCTCGATCGTCTGGCCGGGCGCGGGCGCTACACCGAGCGGGACGAGGTCGCTCCCCGTCGGGACGATGCCGACCCGGACCGACCGCACGCGCACCCGGGCTATCCCGTAAGTCGCGAGCGCGCCGATATCGAACGGCCGGACACGGTGGCCTTTCGGGAGGACGAGCTCGCCGGCACGGATATCCTCTCCGGCACGTCGGACGTGCTGCCCGTACGCGACGGACTTCCGGATCAGGGGTATGCCGCCGTCGTCCCAGGTATCCTCGATCATGACGACGGCGTCAAATGACTGCGGGAGCACCTCGCCGGTATTGACGCGGGCACACTCAAGAAGAGGCAGCGGCCGCTGGTCTTGCGCCCCGAGTGTATCCCCGCTCTTCACTGCGTAGCCGTCGAACTTCGCAATATCGGCACCGGGAATAGAACACTCTGCATACAGGGGCTCGGCCGTCACCCTGCCGACTGCGAGATGCAACGGCACGGTCTCGACATGGTCCCCGGGGGGAAACGCCTGCCGCATAACCGCGAGCGCTTCTGCGAGCGGCGTAAGGTTCAGGTACCGGCGTGGCATGCTCTTGACTCCAGGGGTAATCATTTCTCCATCGATTGCGCCGGAGAGCGGACCTTGCAGTCGAAGAGCGACGTCTCGCCGGCCGCAAGGATCGTATCAACGCTCTCCGGGACGATCCGGAGACAGAAGACCGCCTCCTCCCGCGGGCCGGCAACGGCGTAGCGGGTCCCTCCCTGACACTCCAGCCGGCGGTTTCCCGGGCGCGCGCCGGTGATCCCGATGAGCGCGTCGGCGATGCAGGGGTCGGCGCCGAGCGTGACCGAGACCTGCGGCACCGAGAGGTCGCGCTCGAGGATACGCGTCGCCGCCTCCGCGATCCGCACCGCGACCGCCACGCCCGGACAGAATTCCCCGTGATAGTTCACGGCCTCGCGGATGAGGCTCGCCCGGTATTCGCCGGGGCTCATCTTCCGGATCTTTTCCGTCCGGTCGTGGCCGGTCGCGGAGAAGACGCAGTCCCATCCCGTCTGGTAGGGCTTGAGGTCGATCACCGGCGTCCCGTCGATCAGGTCCACGTTCGCGAGCGTGAGAAACCGCCCGTCCCGCACGCCGCGCAGCCGCACCACCGAGACGGAGAGGGGGTTCGGCCTTGCCGGAGAGCGGAGGGAGAAGACGCCCTTCTCCGGGAGGTCGCCCGAGACCTTCCGGGCCACCGCCTTCAGGACTCCCCGGTCAGCCTCATGGAGCCAGCAGGCGAGGATCAGGTGCGAGTTCTCCTCGATGCCGAGGAGCGCCCCGGCGTAGTCCGGAAAGACCTCGATCTCGGCGTCGATGCCCTGGACCGGCATATCGCTGCGGGAGCGGATGCTTGAGTGCACGAGCCCGATAGGGAAGAGTTCCATGCGGTGCCTTCTGTGTTGACGGGATATACGCTCTCCCCCGGAGGGGGGAGAGGGAGACATCTTCAGTACGCCGTCTTCTCGTAGTAGGACTGGGACCGGCAGTCTGCGCAGGCCCCGCTGACGAGCATGTTGTCGGGAACCATCTCGCCGCAGATGGAACAGATTGCAGACCTCCAGGGCCATTTCTGGGGCACCTTTACCCGCACCCTCTCGTACGAGAGCATATCGCGCCCTGCATCGATGATCTCGTCGATCAGCGCGATGCCCCGGGTTCTCGGGTCGAAGAGCGGGTCTTTGGTGTACCACAGGGCGAACGTCGGATACCGTCTGATCTTCTCGCCGTCGACGAAGACCCGGATCCCGTTCACGTACGGGGCTTCGGCCGGCCCGTTCATGGTGACGGCGAACTTCCCGATCGGGATCACCCGGAGGCGGTGGTTGCCGGTCGTGCAGTGGGCGATCACCTGCAGGGGGTCGGGCAGGCACTTCGTGGTCTCGCAGACGGCGTAGATCTTCTCGCCTTCGGTAGGGGCCAGGAGTTCCAGTGCATAATCCACCATAAAGACCCCGACCAGGAGCCCGGGGGCCGCGAAGGTGTGAAAGTCGATACATCTCCGGAAGTAGTCGATTAATGCCGGAGCAGAGCCTCTGGACTTGAGCCGGGCCTCGATATCATCCCAGGTGTGATTCAGTCTCGGTTGCACGGAAGAGTATTTGATCAAGGTTAGTTGTAAATATTTTGGATAAGTAAATTGAATTTAATTTACCCAAACCTGGCAGATACGGCATATTACCAACCAGGTATCGTATAATCGCATAATAAAAGACATCATGGCGATTACTCGGCATGCAGAGGATGAGAGATTATAAAGATGAATTATACAACCTAAACTAATTGCTAGTGTTAAAATAGTAAGTTTAAATTTATATACTACCGGGTCGAGTAAACCTATTGTAAGCATGTCCGTCCTTTCCTGACATGCTTGGCAACCGACGTTGAACGCAACAATCGGGAGAATGTGAATGACAGAAACCAATGGAAAGTTACGCTACGTTCCGACGACCTGTCCGTACTGCGGCGTAGGGTGCGGGCTCAACCTCGTGGTGAACGACGGCAAACTCGTAGGGGTAGAACCCCTGAAGAGAACCCCGGTGAACGAGGGAAAACTCTGCCCCAAGGGTGCCACCTGCTGGGAGTTCGTGCAGAGCCCCGACCGGCTGACAAAGCCCCTTATCAAGAAGAACGGCGAGTTCGAGGAAGCGACCTGGGACGAGGCGCTCGATCTCGTCGCCTCGAAGTTCAAGGAGACCCACGAGAAATACGGGCCGAAATCCCTCGGCTTCCAGGTCTCGTGCCGGACCCCGAACGAAGAGTGCTATATCATGCAGAAACTCGCGCGGGTGGCCTTTAAGACCAACAACATCGACAACTGCGCGCGGATCTGCCACGGACCTTCCGTCGCGGGGCTTTCGCTCTCGTTCGGCTCCGGTGCCGCGACGAACCCCTTCGAGGACGTCCTGAACGCCGATGTCATCTTCCTGATCGGGTCGAACCCCATTGAGGCCCACCCGCTCGCCGGGCGCCGGCTTGTCCAGGCAAAGAAGGCTGGCAAGAAGATCATCGTCTGCGACCCGCGCTACACGCCCACGGCGCGCCTGGCCGATGAGTACGTCCGCTACAACCCTTCGACGAACATTGCCCTGATCAACTCGATCATGTACTGGATCATCCAGCAGGATCTCCATGACAAGGAGTTCATCGAGAAGAGGACGGTGGGATTCGAAGACCTGAAGAAGACCGTGGAAGACTACGCGGACGTTGAGTCGATCACCGGCGTCCCCACCGAGAGGATCAAGGAGATCGCCCGGATTTACGCCGGCGCCAAGAGCGCGGTGATCATCTACTGCCTCGGCATCACGGAGCTCACGACCGGCACGGACAACGTCCGGTCGCTCGGGAACCTCTCGATGCTCACGGGCAACGTGGGCAGGCCCGGCACCGGCGTCAACCCGCTTCGCGGCCAGAACAACGTCCAGGGCGCCTGCGACATGGGTGCCTACCCGAACGTCTTCTCCGGCTACCAGAAGTGCGAGGACGACACCATCCGCAAGCGCATGGAGGAACTCTGGGGCGTCACCGGGCTTGAAAGCGAGTACGGCGCGACGCTGACGGAGCAGATCACCCAGTGCGGCGACCCGATAAGAGCGATGTACATCTTCGCGCTGAACCCGGTCGTCTCCTACCCCGACTCGAACCACGTCATGCGGTCGCTCGAGAAACTCGACTTCCTGGTCGTGCAGGACATCTTCATGACCGAGACGGCGAAATACGCCGACGTAATCCTGCCCGGGCATCCTTCGCCGAGAAGGACGGGACGTTCACCAGCGGCGAGCGGCGCATCAACCGTGTAAGGAAAGCCGTGGAGCCCCCGGGCGATGCAAAGGAAGACTGGCAGATCTTCGTGGATCTCGCCCACAAACTCGGCCTCCAGGGCTTTGACTTCAACTCGCCGGAGGATATCTGGAACGACGTACGGCGGGTCACCCCGTCGATGTCCGGCATCTCCTACGCAAGGATGGAGAAGCCAGAGTCCGTGCACTGGCCCTGCCCGTCAGAGGACCACCCCGGAACGCCGATCCTGCACCGCGAGAAGTTCGCATCGGCCGACGGCCTCGGTCACTTCTTCGGTCTCGAGCACCGGCCGCCCGCGGAGGTCGCCGACACCGAGTATCCGTTCACCCTGATGACCGGACGTCTGCTCTTCCACTACCACACCCGGACCCAGACCGGCCGGGCGGAGCTCCTCCACCACGAGGTGCCCGCAGGCTACGTCCAGATCAACAGCGAGGATGCCGCGCGTCTGAAGATCCAGAACGGCGAGAAGATCAAACTCACCAGCAGGCGCGGCGAGGTCGAGACCATCGCGAAGGTGACCGATGAGGTCGCACCCGGCGTTCTGATGATGACGATGCACTTCGGGGATGCGGCCGCGAACATGCTGACGAACACCGCTCTCGACCCGCTCTCCAAGATGCCGGAGTTGAAGCACAGTGCTGTGAAGGTCGAGAAGATCACGGGGGTGCAGTAAATGGCAGCAAAGGGAGATATGGTATACGCCTGGACGACGAGCCCCGATATCGCCAGCGTCGCGGAGTGCGGCGGTGCGGTGACCGGACTGCTCAAGTATGCCCTGGAGAACAAGATCGTCGACGCCGTGCTGGCGGTGAAGAAAGGAGTGGACCTCTATGACGCGGTCCCCACGATCATCACCGACCCCGCCGAGCTCTCGGAGACGGCAGGCTCGCTCCACTGCGGGACGCTCCTGCTCTCGAAACTGGTCAAGAAGTACCTGGGCGGGGCCGAGGATATGCGCCTTGCCGTGACGGTAAAAGGCTGCGACGCGATGGGCCTCTATGAGCTCGCGAAGCGCAACCAGGTCAACCTGGACAACCTCCTCATGATCGGCGTCAACTGCGGCGGTTCGGTCAGTCCGGTGACCGCCCGGAAGATGATCCGCGAGAAGTTCGGGGTCGACCCCGACGATGTGGTCAAGGAAGAGATCGACAAGGGCCAGTTCATCATCGTCACGAAAGACGGCCAGCACAAGGGCATCTCGATGGACGAGCTTGAGGACGAGGGCTACGGCCGCCGCAGCAACTGCCGCCGCTGCAAGATGAAAGTCCCGCGCCAGGCGGATCTCGCCTGCGGCAACTGGGGCGTCATCGGCGACAAGGCCGGCAAAGCCACCTTCGTCGAGGTCTGCTCCGAGAAGGGTGCGGATCTCCTGAGCAGGGCCGCGAAGGCCGGGGCGATCGCCACGGAGCCCGCGAACCCGAAGGGAATCGAGATCCGCGGCAAGGTCGAGAACGCGATGCTGAAGCTCGGCGACAAGTGGCGCGGGCGCTACTTCGAGGGCCTCGGCGAGGGCAAGGAGCGTCTCCAGAAGATGATGGAGGATGCATCCCGGTGTATCAAGTGCTACGCCTGCATCGAGAACTGCCCGATCTGCTACTGCGAAGAGTGCAGCACGAAGAAGCCCTACCTGGTGCCGCCGGGCGTGCTCCCCGTGCCGTTCATGTTCCACCTGATCCGGTTCGCTCACGTGGCGGACTCCTGTGTCAACTGCGGCCAGTGCGAGGAGAATTGCCCGATGGAGATCGCGAACTCGCTCTACATGCACGCCCTGCAGACGGACATGGAGAGGATGTTCGGCCACACCCCGGGTGTGGACATGGAACTCCCGGTGCTCGCGCTCGTCGAGGAGCAGGCGGAACGCCAGCGGCTCTCCGCAACCGGCAGCGACCAGATCTTCGACGTGTTTAAGTAAGCGATGTTCCGAGAAAATTGCGCAGCAATTTTCGAGCGACAGGCCGAAGGGTGCGATGGCCGGCAGGCGGTGACGGGGTAACACCCTGAGCCTGCCTGTGCCCGACCGTCCGGCCGGGTGTGTGATCAACGACATCTTGAGTTCCATAAAAACCCGAATGTGCCCGTGCCGGGGCGCAAAAGGGTGTGTCTGGCAATACCCGGCGGCGGGGGAAATTCCCCTGTCATCTCTTCCCGCCCCCGGACAGCCGTCAATACCCCTTTTACACCATTTTTCAGGGCATTTAAACGAAGGGGTTCCGGGAAGCGGGAAACGCAGAGATCGGAAGGCTGAACTGCCGCACTACCCCATGAGATGATCGATATGAGATTCGTATGCCCGCTTATCGTCGTTCGTGACGTAGAGGTCTCCAGGGCGTTCTACGAAGAGGTGCTGGACCAAAGGGTTCTCCACGATCACGGCGAGAACGTGATGTTCGAGGGTGGTTTTGCGATCCACCTCCGGTCGCACTTCTCGAACCTCATCGACGTCCCCGAGAGCGATATCGTTCCGGGAAAGAACGTCGAACTCTACTTCGAAGAGGACGACCTGGACGCCTTCATGGAAAGACTCAACGGCATGGACTCCGTGAACGTAGTTCACGGACTGATAGAGCAGCCCTGGGGGCAGCGGGCCGTCAGGTTCTACGACCCCGACATGCACATCATCGAGGTCGGCGAACCCATGGAGAGCGTGGTAACGAGGTTCCTTGAGAGCGGGTTCTCGGTCGAGGAGACCGCACGGCGCACCTCGATGCCCGAGGAGTTCGTCAGGCAGCGTGCATGAAAGGTGCACCTGGGACGGCCACCGGTATCATCTAGTCCTCTCCCGTGCATGATCTACAGAGGATCATGCCCACCGCCGGAGTGATCCCGGCGGCGCGTGCGGCATACGTGAAGTGAGGAACCATGTTCAGGAGAATTGCCTGTATCCGTATCGGCGGTGGAGAGATCGTCCGTGATGCCGCCGAGGAGACGCCGGTGGCGATCTTCGTCAACGGCCGGCACCTGACGACCGTGATCCTGAGCCCCGGCGGATTTCGAGACTTCATCACCGGCTACCTCTACACCGAAGAGATCATCCGGAGCGCCGACGAGATCGAGTCGGTCAGGATCGAAGAGAACCGGATCAGCGTCCTCACAAAGAACATCTTCAAGAGGGTCAGCGTGAAGAAGACCATCCTCTCCGGGTGCGGGGGGGCCGTCTCCTACATCGACACACAGAAACTGCCCGTGATCGACTCCGACCTCGCGGTCACCGTCCCGGATATCGAGGCCGCCGTCGCCGCTCTCAGAGCGCCCGGTCCGCTCGATGCGGTCTCTCTTGCCAAGGGAGGCCGCATCGTCGCCTGTGCAGAAGACCTCGACCGGCACAACGCCCTCGACCGGGTGATCGGCCGGGGACTGCAAAACGACCTTGACTTCTCCCAGACGATTGCCGTCGGCACCGGCCCGGTCACCTCCGAGATGGTCCGGAAATGCCTGATGGCGAACATCCCGGTGCTGGTCTCCACCGGACCCCCGACCGCACTTGCCGTCGAGATCGCGGAGGAGACCGGGCTCTGCATCGTCGGGTCCGCGGGGACGCCGGAGATGGCGGTGTATACGCACGAAAAACGGATAGCGGGAATGGGGGCGTAGGACTGGGTGAGTAAGCGCTCCCTGGGGACAAAAATGAATTGCAAAGGGTTATCGGGGGGTGACCCTGCTGCAACCTTGCTTTTGATCGCGGCAGGAGAGGGGGTTCCATTGGGCCCTACCCTACGTGCCCGATAGTTCCCTTTGGCCACATCTGGCACGGATTTCCATTGGAAATCGCATCTTCGGTGCTCCTGCTCCGTTCCCACCGGAACGTCGCTTATCGCCACGCACTGCCCCGCCCCTCGGGAAGGAGTGCGACGGACAGGACGTCCGGAAGGTCTTCGAGTGCGGGTTGCAGGTGTCCGAATACATGGTAGAGACAGGGGAGGGGGCATGCCCCCTCCCCACCTGACGGTGGTCGAGCTCCGTTCCTGCGGAACGTCGCACTCCGCACCCTTCGGGTGCTCATGCTCCGGCCGTCCCGCCCGTCGCACTCCCCGTCAGCCCC
>NZ_DAFZ01000047.1:0-268 GCF_002498065.1 Methanoculleus sp. UBA208
ACTAAGGTAGGATTGAAAGTTTTTGTAACTCTTATCCTTGACCACGGTGACGCACGTTTGAATTGGACTAAGGTAGGATTGAAAGGTGATCAGCGCATCGCCAAAAGCGCGGCTTATCAGAGTTTGAATTGGACTAAGGTAGGATTGAAAGCTTGAAAGAGACTTATATCATCTTCGCTTCGACCGCGTTTGAATTGGACTAAGGTAGGATTGAAAGACGATTGCCGCGAGGCCCTCGCCGCCCTGCAGCGCGTTTGAATTGGACTAA
>NZ_DAFZ01000047.1:582-786 GCF_002498065.1 Methanoculleus sp. UBA208
ACTAAGGTAGGATTGAAAGCAGCTCAGGTTCGGCGGGTTCGTGATCGACGTCCGGAGTTTGAATTGGACTAAGGTAGGATTGAAAGCATGATACACGATCTAGAGGTCGGCACGTACGATGGTTTGAATTGGACTAAGGTAGGATTGAAAGCGGATCTGGTAGCAGTCCGGCTCCGGGAGCGCGTCGCGTTTGAATTGGACTAA
>NZ_DAFZ01000047.1:1090-51751 GCF_002498065.1 Methanoculleus sp. UBA208
GACTAAGGTAGGATTGAAAGGAGATCTTGCCGTCCGGCCCGAGCACGCCACCAATGTTTGAATTGGACTAAGATGGGATTGAAAGATGCCTGGAGACTTCGCGACGGACAACATCATGTAGTTTGAATTGGATTAAGATAGGATTGAAATTGACGTCCGACGGCGCGATCATCTTCGAGGTCGTCGAGTTTGAATTGGACTAATGTAGAATTGAAATCCTCCTCACTCGTCATCTGTCATCACCCCCGCCGCTGTTTGATTGGACTCCATCCTGTGAAGTCTTTGACTTCAGCTGAATAAGACGAAAGTGGGTGGCGCCTAGGCCGCGCGCCCTCCCCCTCCCTCAAACCGCTCGTATCACCGCCACCCTCCACTCGACCCCGTGGAGCCCGGCCGTCGTCCAGGCGATCTCTTTCTGCACCGCCTGCCCGCCGTCGGCAGTAAATTCATAGGCCGCGGTGCCGTAGCGCTCGTCGGCGACCCGGCGGGCCACCTCGAGCAGATCGGGGTAGTCGGCGTAGAGCGGGTCCTCAAACGTCATCTTCCCGACCTGGGCCGGGTCGGTGTCGTAGAGCACCCGCCCGTCCGTCTGGATGACCATCACCTGGTAAGGGGTGCCGTTCGCCGCCGGGCCGGCGACGCCGGCGATCAGGTTCTCCGGCCGGAAGACGACGGAGGCGAACCCGATGAACAGGCTCTCGTTCGTGAAGACGGGCGCCGTGATGACCGTTGCCGGGAAGTCTTCCGCGACCGTTATCACCTCGCTCATGATCGGCCGCTTCGTCGCGAGGATGTGCCGGACGTGGGCCTGGCCCCGGATCTCCGCGCCCTCGATGCCGCGATACGCCGCCGGTTCGGCGGCGATGATCGTGCCTCCCGCGTCACTGACCGTGCAGTCGACGATCGACGGATCGGCGGCGGAGAGGTTCGCCAGGACCGCGTGGGCGTCGTCGCCGGAGAGATCGGTCTCCCCGAGGTCGAACGCGGCGTACGCCAGACGGTCGTCGAGATCCTCGAGTGCTACGGTGATCTCGGACTGAAGGCGGATGAGGAGCGCCGCAGCATCTCCGTCGTTCACGGAGGCGGTCTCCGGCTGGTCCGGTGCCGCGCAACCGGCGCAGGCGGCGACCAGGATCGCCAGGGCGGCGATGATGCATACATATACGTGAGAACTCATCAGGGTCCCTTGAAAAAGGAAAGGATTCCGGAAAACATAAGTTCTGCTGTTTCCGTCACCTGGGCGAGCGTTCCCGGAGGCGTTTTTCGCGCAGCTTCAGGCCGACGACGGCGGCCAGGATGGCGACGACGATCGCAACCAGGATGCCGGTCCCGAGGGCCGGGTCCTGCCGGTAGATGTCCAGGATCACGTCGGCCCCGAGGGCGATGATGAGGCTGGAGGCGAGCGACCCGGCGCAGACGCAGGCAAAGACCCTGGCCTTCTCCAGCCCCAGCAGCCGGCCGACGATCGCCCCGTTCATCGCCCCGGTCCCCTGGAGCGGGAAGAAGACGAAGAAGACGAGCCCGATCGTCGAAAACCGCCTGAGCCAGGGCCGGGTATCGGTGTAGTTCCGGCCAGCCGCCATCCCGCTCTCGAGCAGCCGGCCGATGAGCGGGATCTTCAGCGCCAGGTCGAAGTTCCAGACGACGAAGAGGGAGACGGCCACGTCGAGAAGAACGATCGCGAGGGTGACGAGCCACCAGGGGTAGCCCATCACGATCGCGATGGGAATGATCGACTCCTTCCCGGCCGGGGGGACGAAGTAGGCGGCGAGCAGGCCAGAGATGACAAGAAACTGCTGGTAGGGCTCGATCAGGTAGAGCGCCGCAAAAATTGCCAGAGCAATGATGAACGGGAGGACGAGTTTTATGGGACCGGCAAGGTAGGGGTTTGCGAGGAGGGCCTTCCAGCCCTCCTCCGGTTCGGATATATTGGTCGTGTTGTCCGCGCTCATGGGTCGATCTCCGGGCGGGAGACCCTCAGTTCAGGTTTGAGGTTTCCGGATAAATACGTTATCTGCAGAGGTTCCAGCAGGTTCAAGTTCATGCAGCGCGAGGATAGGGAGCATGGTTCCCGTTCCTGTTACCCGGCCGCCCCGCCCCCTCCCCGTCGTCGATGTCGGCACCCGGGAGAGCGCTCTGTGCACGATCGCCAACGTCGGGACCGCACTTGAAACCCTGCGCGAGGTGAGAAAGCACGTCCGCGGCGACCATAAGCGCCGCCTCGACGAGGTCGCGGTGATCCTCCGGGTGGTCGCGCTCGATGCCCAGGCGACCTATGCCATAACCGACGAAGAGGCCCGGGCCTTCATCCGGGACTGCCGTTCAAGGTGAGGTCGCCGGGCAGCACCGGCTCGGTGAGGACGTGGGCGAAGCGTTCCCACCGGTCCGCCCCGCTCCCGACGTAGTCACGGACGAGCCGGTACCCCTGCGCGAGAGCCACCGGGTAGGCCCGAAACTCCTCGATGAACCGGAGGTGGGCCTCCGCTGCCTCCGGATCGAGGAGGAGAACGTCCCGGAGGAGTCCGCACGCCTCCTCACGCGAGAGCGCGCCGTCGAGCAATCCCCTGGCCACCCGGGTATTCCCCGGGAAGAGCAGGTCCGTGGCCGTGGTGCTGACGGCATCGACGAGAGCAGCATCCGCCGGGTCGAACCCGGCCAGCGGGAAGAGGACCTCCTCCAGGAACCGCACCCGTTCGGGTGCGGGAAAGATCATCTCCTCGCCGAGCCGTGCGGCGCCTTCGGCGACCGTCGCGAGCGGCGACGCGAGCGGGACGACCGAGTGCTCGATCCAGCCCCGGGCACGGACGAGGGCTGCCTCCCGAACCGCCCGCATCGTGTGGTGGCCGGGATAACCCTCGTGGCAGGCGTGGGTGAGGGGCCGGTCGACGGTGACCGGCAGATCGGCGTTCACCCGGACGAGGCTCGTCCCGTCACCGAGGTAGCGGTTGTGAGCTTCCCACGGCTCCCCGGTGACGTACGCGACCTCGAGGCGCTCCCCCGCCGGGAGCGGCAGGTGCTCCGCGGTCCGGCGGCGGCTCTCGGCAAATGCGGCCGCAAAAACCGGCTCCAGCCGGTCCGGCGGGATGGCGAACGAGTCCATGAACGTCCGGTAACGCCCGGCAAGGTCGCCGTTCCCCGGGAGGTCGGCATCGAGCGCCGCGTGCAGCCCCTCGTACCAGGTGGGGTCGTCCTCCGGCGCCGCGACCCCGAAGAGCGCCTCCGTCTCGGCATCGAAGGCGAGGCCCTTCCCCGCAAGAATCCCGGCGCGGGCCTCGAGCGCCCGGACCATGCCCCGGAGGTAAGCGTGGCGCATGCGCCCGGCGTCCTCCAGCCGGTCGGGCTCGATCCGGTCCAGAGTGGCGAGAAGGTCGGCGGCGTACCCGGCGATGCGGTCCGGCGGGACCGTGACCGTGAGCGCCTCCTCCCGCACCGCCGCCGGACCGAAGTAAGCGTCCACATAGATCGGGTCGTGCACCCCGAGCCAGAGCACGCATTTGACGTAAAACCGTGCGACGGCATCAAGATCCCTGGCCTCGGCGGCACTTCCTCCGGTATGAGTGAATGGTTCCATCTGTCAGTTCCCGGGGATGTGTGGGCTCTAAGAATACTTAATCGGCATGATCTGCCTTTGCTCTTCCCCGGCCCCGCCTGCAGAGGGTTTAACCGGTCCGGCACCAACCTCAGGTGTGATGAACGAGTCGCTCCGGCAGGTCGTCCACCTCATCTTCGGTCTCGGGATTGCGGGTTTTGTCCTCCTCTTCGACCGCGATCTCGCCCTCTCCGTCCTCATGCTCGCTCTCTTCGTGGGGTTCATCCTCTCCGACGCCATCTCCCGGGGCTACACCATCCCGGTCGTCTCGAGAATCATCGCGGGGCTTGAGCGGCGGGATGCCGCCCCGGGCAAAGGGGCGCTCTTCTTCGCGCTCGGAGCTCTCTTCTGCCTGGTCTTCTTTGCTAAAGAGGTCGCCTTCATGGGGCTCGTGGTGCTCGCGCTCCTCGACAGCGTCACCACGCTCGTCGGCGTCAGGTTCGGCAGGACCCGGATCTACAACCACAAGTCCCTCGAGGGGACGCTTGCCGGAATCGCGGTGACGGCGATCGTTCTCTGTCTTCTCGTCCCGCCGGCGATCGCCTTCACGACGGCTGCGGCCACGGCCCTCGCCGAACTGGTGAGCCCCGTGGACGACAACCTTGTCATCCCGGTCGTGGCCTGCCTCGTTCTTGCGCTGCTGCTCTGAGTTAGTTGAACCGCCCGGTTCAATCAATGTATAAAGGTCCACCCCGATCTCTCTACCACCAGAGGTGAAGATAGGTGAAGCGCATCATTGCAGCAGCCATGATCATCTTCCTCCTCCTCCCGGGATTCGCGGCCGCCGCTTCCGGGAGCTACGGCAGCCCGGGAGGAGAGCAGGTCGGGAACGGCGAGACGAACACGACACCGGGAGGAGAACTGCGGGTGAGGGCGGAGGAGAATGCAACCCTCCGCGCGGAAGAGAGGGTCCTTGACCGGGAGCGGGTGAGGACGGAGGAGAACGAGACGTCCGGGGACCGGGTGCGGGCTTCGGAGAACGCGACCCCTCAGGGGGGAGAGTTCGCCCCTGACCGGAACCAGGTCCGGCTCGCCGTCCACGCTCTGCTCGGCGCTGAGAACCGGACCGGCGGCATAGGGGAGAACGTCTCCGCCATCGCCCGGGAGATTAACAACTCGGTCCGGAAGACCTTCGAGGCCGAGGAGCAGATCCGGGCCCGGCACGGCTTCATGCGGTTCCTCTTCGGGGGCGATGCACAGGCCGCACGGCTGATCGAGGAGGAGGCGCAGCGGAACCAGGAGCGTGCCACGGAACTCCGGCGCCTGATCGAGAACTGCACCTGCGACGACGAAACCCGGACGATGCTCCAGGAGCAGGTCCGGACAATCGAGCAGGAGCAGGACCGGCTGAGAACACTTGCGAACGAGGAGATGCAGGTTCGGGGCCTCTTTTCCTGGCGGTAGAACCCCCGGCCTTTTATTTCCTTTCTTCTAACCACTCGCAGAGTGCAGGCCGGTCGCACTCCGGGCAGGTGGTGAAGACCCCGCAGGCGGCGCAGTCCTCGCCGGTGCAGGGCTGGACCCGGATCGTGACGTTCGCCCGGGGGAATTCCCGCCGGACATCGTCCTCCACCTGTTTCACGATGCCGTACGCCTCTTCGAGGGTCGCGGTCCGCGGAACGACCAGATGAAGGTCCACAAACCTGTTCGGCCCCGACCGGCGGGTCCGGAGCCGGTGGAAATCGATGACGTCCGTACAGTACCCGCTGATGATCTCCCGGATCCGTGCCTCTTCGTCGGCGGGGAGACTCCGGTCGACGAGGTCCTCGAACGAGCGCCGGATGAGATCGAATGCCGCCCGGAGGATGATGGCGGCGACCGCGAGCGCGACAAGTGAGTCGAGCACCACGAGGCCGGTCAGCCGGATCAGGATTAGCCCTGCCACGACCCCGGCAGAGGTGTAGACGTCTGTGCGCAGGTGCCAGGCGTCGCTCTCGAGCGCGATCGACCCGGTCTTCTTCGCCACCGCCATCAGCCGGGAAGAGACGTATATGTTCACCCCGGCCGAGAGCAGCATGACGACGATGCCGAGCCCGAGCCCCTCGACATTCAGCGTCCCTTCCCCGCCGAGGAGATTTTTCGCCGCTTCGTTGATGATCAGGGCGGCGGCCGCGAGGATCAGGACCGCCTCGAGGAGTCCCGATATGCTCTCGTACTTCCCGTGCCCGAAGGTGTGGCACTCGTCGGGGGGCCGGGCCGACTGCCTGACCGAGAAGTAGGCGATGACAGCGGCTATCAGGTCGATGGCAGAGTGGATCGCCTCGGATATGATACCGACCGATCCGATGGCGAAACCGACGGCAAGTTTCGCCACGACCAGAAGCGTGTTCGACGCGACCGAGAGGCGTGCGGTCTTCTCTTTGAGCACGCCATCCTGTTCTCCCGAAACGACCGCTTCCATGACTGATGAGTGTTCACCCTCCACCGGGATAGGGTTTGTCGTCCCGGAGGGCATTCTCCCGAAGGGAGGAGGGCCGTAGGATCCCGGAGGCTGCCGCAGGCAGCCGGAGGGATCCCGAAGGAAGGACGCCTGAAAGAAGGACTTCCGGAGGGATCTCCGGAGGCTGCCGCAGGCAGCCCTTCTCTCAATCGACCGTCAGGATGATGAGCGAGTCGGTCCCTTCACGCCCGGGGGACACTCCTTCGGTCAGCACCACGCGCTCGCCGGGCTCGATAAGCCCCGAGTCCCGGATCGAGTCGAGGATCGCCCCGTGCCAGTACTCCTTCTCGCTCCGGATCAGGAACGGGCATACCCCGTAGGAGAACGCCAGGAACTTGAAGGTGCTCGGGTTCCGGGTGAACGCGAGGATCCAGGCCTCGGGTTTGAACCGGGAGATATTTCGGGGTGTGCTCCCGGAGCGGGTGGGCGTCAGCACGTACCGGATGCCGAGCGCGTCCAGCGCCTCGATGACGTTTAAGGAGACGACGTCGTTGACGGTGATCTCTTGACGCCCCTTCCCCCGCCGGAAGTAATCGAGCGGGCCGCACCCTGCCCCGACGCTTGCACGTTTCTCCTCGGTCGAGCGGGCGATCTTCGCCATCATCGCGACCGTCTCGACCGGGTATTTCCCGATGGACGTCTCCTCCGAGAGCATGACGGCGTCCGTTCCGTCGAGAATGGCGTTCGCGACATCGGTCACCTCCGCCCGGGTCGGCCGGATGTTGTCGGTCATCGACATCAGCATCTGGGTGGCGGTGATCGCCGGCCGGCCGAGGATGTTGGCCTTCTGGATGATCCGCTTCTGCACCGCAGGAACCTCCTCGATGGGGGTCTGGACCCCGAGGTCGCCCCGGGCGATCATGACCCCGTCGGCCTCCCGGAGGATCTCGGCGAGGTTTGCGAGCGCCTCCTGCCGCTCGATCTTCGCGATCACACGGATGGACTTCCCGGCCCGTGCAGCATACTCCCGGGCTTTCCGGATATCCTCCGCCCGTTCGATGAAGGATATGCTGAAAGTATCGAGCCCTTCGCCGAGCCCGAACTCGATGCACTCGAGGTCCCGCTCGGTCAGGGCGCTGACCGCGAGAATCCCCCCGCCCCCGACGAGGCTCATCCCCTTGCGCGAGAGGAGGGGGCCGCCGACGACCACCGTCGCCCGGACATCGGTCTCCCCTACCTCGTCGACCCGGATCTGGAGGAACCCGTCGCTGAGGTAGATGGTGCTTCCAGGCGAGACCAGTTGCGGGAACTGCTTGAAGTCGACGGGGATCACGGAGGGGTCGTCCGATGCCGGGGCGGCGACAAGGGTGACGGTCTCCCCCTTCCGGAGCGTCATGGGCTCTTCTGCGAGGATGCCTACCCGGATCTTCGGCCCCGGCAGGTCGAGCAGGATCGTGACCGGGAGGTCCGCATCCTCCGCAGCGGCGCGGATGTTTTTGATATTCTCCCGGTGCTCGTCGAACGAGCCGTGGGAGAGGTTGAGCCGGGCGACGTTCATGCCTGAGAGGATCATCCGGGCGAGCACCTCCCGGGAGCGTGACGAGGGCCCGATGGTACAGACAATCTTCGTTTTGTGGTCGGGCAGGGGCATCCGCTTCCGTTTCACCTGCTCCGATATCTGCTGCAGCACCTGTTCGAGCATCATGGGGTACCCTTCGGGTACCGGCATCGGATTAACCTTCGCCCGGCGGTCCCGGAGGGTCCGGGAAAACGGATATGCAGAGCCTAAGCGCCCGCCAGGGAGACGTGCGGCTCCCTTCACTCCGGAACGCTCTCCGGGCCGGGTCCGGGGTTCACCTGCTCCCGCACAGGGCTCACCGCAAGCGCCTGCCCGCTCTCGGCACTGTATTCCCCTATACGGCGGCGGACGTGTTCGACCATGCCTCCGGTGGTGATGATGAGCGAGTTCTCCCCGATGAGGGCTTTTAAGATGCACTTGTCGATGACGCCGTAGGTGTAATCGAGGAGGATCCGCTCCCGGTTGGCGAACTCCTTCGCGCGGGTGCCCATCGCCCCGACGTGCTCGACCGTCCCCTGCTCGATGAGCTGCAGGATCGCGTCCCCGCCGGTCAGGTCGGCGTTGCAGAGGTAGATTGTCCCGGCCCCGTCCCGGGCCGGAGCGTGGCCGTGCATCTCCCGCTCGATCCGGTCGGTGAACTCGAGCACGCTTTTCGGGGGGACGCCCCGGTCGATGACGCCCCGCAGACCGAGCTCGTTGTAGAGGTCGAGGAGGGCGGGCGGTTTCAGCCTGGCGGCCGCGAGGAGGGCGTGGTCCGAGAAGACCTCCTCCGGCGGACCCCGGGCAAGGACCCTGCCGTGCTCCATGAGGATGACCGAGTCGGCCCAGCGGTAGGCGAGCTCGACGTCGTGCGTGGATATCAGCACCGTCCGGCCGCCGGAGGCGAGTTCGTCGAGGAGTTCCATCACCTCCTCCGAGCTTGCGGGATCGAGGGTGTTCGTCGGTTCGTCGAAGACGAGGACTGCCGGCTCCATCGCGAGGATCCCGGCGATGGCGACCCGCTTCTTCTCGCCGCCGGAGAGGTGGTGGGGCGGCCGCTTCTCGTAGCCCCTGAGTCCGACGTAGCCGAGTGCGTCCCTGACCGCCTGCCGGACGGCGTCGGGGGGGAGGCCGAGGTTCACCGGGCCGAAGGCCACGTCCGCTTCAACGGTCGGGGCGATGATCTGGACGTCGGGGTTCTGGAAGACGAACCCGACCCGGCGGCGGAGGTCGCGGAGGCTCCTGTCATCGTAGGCGAGCGCCCGGCCGCCGAAACGGACCGTACCCGCGGCGGGCCGGAGCATGCCGTTGAGCAGCAAAAGAAGCGTCGACTTCCCGGCACCGTTCGGGCCGACGAGGGCGGTCTTTGACCCGGCATCAATCCGGACGCTCACCCCGGCGAGGGCGGCAGGACCGTTCGGGTACGTGTAGGTGACATTGTCGGTTTCAAGCAGCGGTGTCGTCATACGAGTACCAGGCCTCCGGTGGAGAGCGAGACGCCGAAGACGGCCGAGAGATAGAGCAGGGCCGCCGCGAGCGCGAGGGCGGAGACCGGCCGGGAATCGCTCGGGATGCCGAGTCTGCCGTCGTAGCAGCGTGCGTCCATCGCGAGCATCAGGCTCTCGCCGCTTTCCCAGGTCCGGATGAAGAGCGCTCCGGCAAGCATCCCGAATGACCGCACCGACTCCCGGAACCGGCCGTAGCCGAGGCGCATCACCTGCGAGCGGTAGATCTGGCCGGCCTCTTCGATGAGGATGAAGATGAACCGGTAGGTGAGCATGGAAAGATCGATGAAGACGGCGGGCACCCGGAGCTTCCGGAGGATATCGAAGATCTCGGTCATCGGGGTCGTGAGCGCGATGAAGTAGAGCGAGCACATGCCCCCGAAGACCCGGGCGAGGAGAAGGAGGGCGAGGTTCGCACCGCCGGCCGTGATCGCGAGGGGCAGGCCGGGGATCTCGAGGAGCACCGCTCCGCTCCCGGTGACGAAGAGGACCACGGCGATGCTCATCACCGCAAACGAGACAGGGATGAGGAGAAGCCGGGCATAGAACCGTGCCGGGATCTTCGCGAGGGCGAGAACGGCGGCGCTCATCGTGGCCGCGACCAGCAGGGGGGCGACGGGGCCGGGCGACGAGACGCAGAGGAGGATGCTCGAGACCCCGATGAAGAGTTTGAGTCCCGGGCTCGTCTCCCGCAGATCGTTTTGCTGGGCAAAATCTTCGAGCACCTCGTACATTCTCTCACCTGGTTTGCCGGATTACCAAAAAAATCAGGTGGTATTCCTGCTGCCCTGCCAGTAGCCGAAGATGTAGCCGATGATCACGGCGCCGATGGCGGCCTGCAGGGCGAAGAGGAGCGACTCGACCTCCCCGCTCGGGGGTGCCCAGAAGGGCTCGGTCCAGGGCTCGTAGCCGGAGGCCTCGATGAGATCGGCGGCCTCGCCGTCCGCCCCGCCCCATGCCTCCTCCCCGTCACCGAGGGTGGCCTGGATCGCAGCGTCCTGGACGAGGAAGACGGCGGCAAAGACGATGATGAGCGCGGCGACTGCGATCTCCATCCCGTACTTCATGCTGCGGCCTCCCGGAGTTTCTGAATGGTGCTCTCGGAGAGGAGGTCTAAGCGGGTGAGAATCTCGGGCTTGAGCTGGACGATATACTTGAAGACGAGCATGATGACCGCACCCTCGACGATGGCGAGGGGAACCTGGGTGACGGCAAAGATCGCGGCGAAGGCCGAGAACGCCCCGAGGAACCCGGCGGTCCCGGGGAACGCGAGGGCGAGCTGGATCGAGGTGACGACGTAGGTGAAAAGATCGGCAAGGGCTGCAGCGCAAAAGACCGTCGCGTAGGTGTTCGCGCCCGCCCGGGTCCCGGCCTTATAAATGAGGTAGGCGACGGCGGGTCCCGCGATCCCCATCGAGAAGACGTTCGCCCCGAGGGTGGTGAGCCCGCCGTGCGCGAGGAAGACCGCCTGGAAGATCAGGACGATCAGCCCGAGGACGGCGGCGATGCAGGGGCCGAAGAGGACGCCGCCAAGTCCGGTCCCCGTGGGGTGGGAACAACTCCCGTTGAACGAGGGGAGTTTGAGCGAGGAGAGGACGAAGACGAAGGCGCCTGCGACGGCGAGGAGCGGCAGGGCTTCCCGTTTCTCCTGTACGAGTTTGTTGAGCTGGTACAGTCCGATAACGATGAAGGGCAGGGAGACAAGGAACCAGATCTCCCACCAGGGGCTTGGTAAGAATCCTTCCATGATGTGCATGATATCACCCGTGAACCGCCGTGTCGGCGGCCCAGTCAAATTGGGTTGTTGTAAGACAAATTAATTTGATGTATCATGGTTATCCCCGGTCATATTTATCTTCTGCGGTATTCAACATTACAGGAACGTTATGCGCCAGATTCCACGAGTAATCGTTGCCGGAACCCACAGCGGCTGCGGCAAGACCACGCTTGCAAGCGGCCTGATGGCGGCGCTCGCCGCCCGGGGGCTCGCCGTCCAGCCGTTCAAGGTAGGCCCGGACTTCATCGATCCCACGCACCACTCGGCCATCTGCGGCCGGACCTCGCGCAACCTCGATCCGTTCATGATGGGGGAGGCAGGCGTGCGCGAGACGTTCGTCCGGGCCTCTGCCGGGGCCGACATCGCCGTCGTCGAGGGCGTGATGGGGCTCTACGACGGGCTCGAAGGGACCGATATCGCGAGCACGGCGCACGTCGCGAAGATCCTCGACGCCCCGGTCCTTCTCGTGGTGGATGCAGGGGGCGCGTCACGGAGCGTCCACGCCATGGTCCGGGGCTACGCGGGGTTCGACCCGGCCGTCCGGGTCGCCGGGACCATCTTCAACCGTATCGGGAGTCCCCGCCACCTGGCCATGATTGAGGAGACGAAAAGCCTCCCGGTCTACGGGGGAATCCCGCGGCGCAAAGACCTCGCGGTCGAAAGCCGGCACCTCGGGCTCGCAATGGCGGCCGAAACCGGGGCGATGGCAGGGTTCGGTGCGGTGGTGGAGGAGACGTGCGATCTCTCCGGCATCATCGATCTTGCCCGGTCGGCCCCGTCCCTGGCGCCGGCGGAGAGCCCCGGCCGGCCTGAGGCGGAGGTCCGGATCGGCGTCGCACGCGATGCGGCGTTCTGCTTTTACTATGCCGACAACCTTGATGGGCTCGCACGGGCCGGGGCGGAGTTGGTCTTCTTCTCGCCGATGACTGACCGGCTCCCGGACGTGGACGCTCTCTACCTCGGGGGAGGCTACCCGGAGCTCCACGCGGAGGCGCTCGCGGCCTCCCGGTGCCGGGAGGACGTCCGGAGAGCGGTCGACGACGGCATGCCGGTCTACGGCGAGTGCGGCGGACTCGCCTACCTCACGGAGCGGCTTGTGACCGGCGAGGGCGACTACCCGATGGCGGGCGTCCTCCCCGCGGCGACGGAGATGATGGGCCGTATCCAGGCCCTCGGCTATGTGGAAGCCCGGGTTGCCGGGGCCGTGCCGGTCCTTGCGCCGGGCTCCGCTTTCCGGGGCCACGAGTTCCACTATTCACATCTCGACTGCGCTCCCGACGCACGCTTTATCCTGGAACTCCTCCGGGGCCGGGGGATCGACGGCGGCCGGGACGGGCTTGCCGTGCAGAACGCGGTCGGGCAGTACACCCATGCCTACTTCCCGGAAGGGTTCGCCGAAAGACTGGTCGAGGCGGCCGGGGCGTACCGGCGATCGTAAGGGGTGTCGCGGCCCCCCTTACGGCCGCCGACGGGAAAAAGAAGTGTTAGGCGGTGACGATGACTTCACCTTCAATCCCGGTCGTCAACGACTGGTAGGTGTAGTTGCCCGCGCCGTTGAAGGTATAACTGTACGACTCGCCCGGCTGGAGCGGCCCGGAATCGAAGAACCCGGTTGCCCCGGTTGCTGAGACAGTCTGATTCGACGAGGCGTCGTTGGTCCATCCCACCGTGGTGCCTGTGGGGACGGTGATCGTGTCCGGCACGTACCCGCTGTCGGTGATGGAGATGAGCTCGTCAGCGACGAGGGCCGCCGGCGTTCCCGGCGGAGTCTCCGTCGCATTCGCGGCGAGGGTCGTTTCTGTCTCCATCGGCGTCCCGGTTCCCATCGCTGTCTCCGTCTCCATCGGGGTTTCGGTCTCCATCGGTGTCGTTTCCGTCGCCATCGGCGTCTCGGTCGTCATCGGGGTCCCTGTTTCCATCGGGGTTTCCGTCTCCATCGGCGTCTCGGTCGTCATCGGGGTTTCTGTTTCCATCGGGGTCTCGGTGAGTCCCGGTGTCGTGCCGGGGGTCACCGTTTCGTTACCCGTTGGCTGTACGCACCCTGCAATCATGATGCTCGCGATCACCATGAGAGCAAGGATACCAAACATCCTCTTCATGTGGTGGACGATGCTTCTTGGCGTAAATAAACTTTACCCCTGGTCGGAAAACTCAAATTCGGGGCGTAAAGCCGTCGCAGCAACGTCATGCCCGTTCATCCGGGTATAGGGATGGTCCCGAAGGTTCTTCAGGCCATAACCTGTCTTAAATAACTCCTATTGCCTGTTAATTGGTTATACGCTCTGGTTTGAGACGGCCGGATCCCGCCGGGGTCGACGGCGGAGCAGGACAGTCTCCTCATCCCTGGCGCCGCCGGGAGTCCGGAGGAGGGGGTGCCGCACCGGCAGGGGCCGGCCGATGCCCGATCAGCCCGCCGAGGGGTCGTCCTCCCAGAGGCCGAGCCGGTTCTGCTCGGTATCCTCGCAGACGGCGAAGTAGCCCCTTCCGGGCACCGGCATCTTCGGGATCACGACTCTTCCTCCGGCTCCCCTAACCCGGGCTGCATACTCCTCGACGGAGGGGACGCCGACGAAGACCGTTATCGGCTCTCCGGGGTAGGTCCGCGCCAGGATCTCGCCGCCTATCCCGCCCGTCGCAATCTCAAAGGCCCCCTCCATCCCCGGAAAAGGCTCCGTCGTCCAGGCAAAGACTTTCTCGTAGAACGCCCGCGCCCGGTCGCTCTCGCCGGCGGGGATATTGAACCAGACAATCGTCGGCACATGCATACCTCAGGCCCCCGTGGGGGCCGCGACGCATAACGGTTTCCCCCGGCTCCGGCCGAAGATTATTTATAGGCGGGTACGGATAGGATGGTCCATGACGGCACTGGAGAAGCGCAGGTTCGGGAAGACCGGGGGGGAAGTCACCCTGGTGGGGCTCGGGGGAGAGGGGGTTCTCAGGACGTACGGGCGGCACGCGGAGGCAAATGCCGTCATCATGGAGGCCATCAATCAGGGGATCGCCTACTTCGACTCGGCGAAGGCCTACGCGGGGAGCGAGGACTACTACGGCGAGGTCTGGGTAAGCCGTCCCGATCTCCGGGCACCGGTCTTCCAGGCAAGCAAGTCGGCGAACCGGGCACACGCGGGCGCCGAGATGGATCTCCTGGAGACCCTCCAGAGGATGGGCATCGAGACCCTCGACCTCTGGCAGATCCACGACGTCCGGACCTTCTCCGAGATCCGGGAGATCGAGGGGGCGGGCGGCGCCCTTGAGGCGTTTGTCGAGGCTAAGGAGAGGGGCATCGTCCGGCATATCGGGGTGACGGGGCACCATGATCCGGATGTCCTCTCGCACGCGGTGGAGAACTGGCCGGTCGACGCCGTGATGATGCCCGTCAACCCGGTGGAGGGGGCGCTCGGGGGTTTCCTCTCCTCGACGCTCCCCGCCGCGAGGGAGCAGGGGGTCGCGGTCATCGGGATGAAGGTGCTCGGCGGGTCGAACTACCTCGTCCCCGACGCAGGAGTGACCCCGGAGGCCCTCGTCCGATACGCCCTCGCACAGGACGTCTCCGTCGCGATCGTCGGCTGCTCGACGCCCGCGGAGGTGCAGGCGCTTGCCGCCGCCGGGCGGAGCGGGCCCCTGCCAGACAATGAGGCGGCGGCGCTCGTCGAAGCGTTCCGTCCCTATGCCCGCGAGCTCGCTTACTACCGGGGATTCTGGTGAGGCGGTCCCGGCAGATCCCCTTCTGTTATCGATATATGCCGCCGCCGCCAACCTGCAGGGAGAGAGCGGCTTGCCGCGGGGAGATGAACTGTCATGGCAATCAGGGAACCGTACCGGCTCCGCGCACTCAGGAACCGCATTGCCGCATCGCCGGACGCAGTCCTCGTACTGGTCGTGCTCGTCATCTTCATGGACATGATGATCTACGGCCTCCTCATCCCGGTCTTTCCCCAGTACGCCCCCCGGCTCGGGGTGGACGAACCGGTCATCGGGGTCGTCTTCGGGATCTACGCCGCCATGCTCCTCCTCTTTTCCATCCCGATGGGCCTCCTCTCCGACCGGGTGGGCCGCCGCCCCCTCATCGTGGTCGGGATGCTCCTCCTGGCCCTCGCGACGGCGCTTTTCGGATTCTCGACGACGGTCACGCACCTGGTCGTCGCCCGGACCGTCCAGGGGGTATCGGCCGCGGCCACCTGGTCCGCCGGGCTTGCGCTCCTCGCCGATACCTGCGACCCCTCCCGGCTCGGGGAGAAGATGGGTGTCGCGCTCTCGGCGGTCGGGCTCGGGACCGTCCTCGGCCCGGTCGTCGGAGGGCTGCTCTTCGAATACGCGGGCTACATGGCGACCTTCCTCGTCCCGGCGGTGCTGGTGGCCTCCGTCGGCCTGCTCGTCTTCGCCGTACCGGTGCGCACCTGCAGGGCGGACGGCAGCCCACGCCGGTCGCCCGTGCTGCCCCGGGGAGTTTTTCTCCCGCTTACCGCCTGTGCGGCCGCGATCGTCACGGTCTCCGGGACCTACGGCGTCGTGGACCCCTACCTCCCGGTCTACCTGGACGCCGCCTTCTCGGCGTCCCCGGCGACGATCGGCCTCGTCTTTGCGGTGCTGGCGGTTGCGGCTATCCTTGCCCAGCCGGTTGCAGGAAGGATCTACGACCGGTACGGTGGCAGCCGCTACCTCATCGGCGGCGGGCTTCTCCTCTCGGGGGTTGCGATCGTCGCCGCCATGCAGGCAGAGACCCTCATGCATGCCACCGCCGCCGTTTTCGCGCTGGGGGTCGCGCTGAGCTGCGCCCTGGTGCCGGCGATGCCGATCCTCGCCGGCATCTACCGGGGGCGGGGCTCGCAGGGCGCCGCCTACGGCATGTACAATACCTTCTTCTCCGTCGGGCTCTCGGCCGGGCCGTTCGCGGGAGCCGTCATCGCGGCCCGGTGGCCGCTTTCGGCGATATTCCTGCTGCAGGCGACGGTCCTTGCGGCTATGGGGGCTCTGGGCTTGCTGATCATCGGGAGGCTTGGGTGGCGGTGAGCTGCGTTCTTCGTGCCGCCGGGCCAATGGGTACCATAGTATGACCGATCATCGGACCGGGGATGCCATGCCGCTGAAATTCTGCCGTCGCCACGCCCCCAAACTGCTGATCGCCTTCTTCGGCCTCATCGTCCTGGCCGCGGCTTTCGGGGACGTCGGGGGGGAGGCGGGAGCGTTCCTCACCTCAGCGCTCGACGTGGCGCTCTTCGTCGTCCTTGCAATGCTCGTCTATCTGGCCGACAACCGGCATCCTGCGTTCCGATGGGCCGCCGTCCTCTGGCTCCTCGTCCTCATCGGCGCCCTTGCGGCCGCCACGGCAGGATTCGGCGCCGTAGCGATCCTGCCGGCGGAGGCGCTTGGGGCCGGGGAGGTCGATCCGGAGACGGTCGACCCTGCCCTGGCCGCAGAGGTTGCCCTGCTCCTCCTCGGCGTCCTTGCGGCCGCCCTTGCAAGCCTCATCGGGTTCTCCCGCCGGTTCAGGGTACGGCTCGCGGGCTACCTCCCGTTCGACCCGGACTCGCTCCTCCATACGGTCGCGCTCGTGGTCATCCTTGCGATGACCCTCATTCCCCCGGTGCCGCTCCTGGTGACGGGAATTCCACCCTACCTCTCGCCGCAGTTCCTCGATTTCCTGCTCGAGTCCGGGGATCTCCTCGCGGATACGGTCACGCTAAACGCTTACACCCTCTTCTGGACGCTTATCGGCTCGTTCTTCATCGCCGGGGCATGCGTCCGGCGGACGCCCCGCGAGACCCTGGAGCGGCTGGGGCTCGTCCGCCCGACGGGGAAGCAGATCGTTCTCGCAGTCGTCGCGGCTTTCACGCTCGTTGGCGCGTTCCACTTCATCGACCCGGTGCTCGCCGCGCTTGTGGGCTGGCTCGGCCTTCCGGTCACCGATACGGAGGCCGTCAACCGGCTCTTTGCCGGAACGCTCACCCTGCCCGGGATCGTCGTGGCATCCGTCGCGGCGGGGTTCGGCGAGGAGGTGAGCATCCGCGGCCTGCTCCAGCCCCGGTTCGGCATCCTCCTCCCGGCGCTCCTCTTCGCGTCGCTCCACGCGTTCCAGTACAGCTGGGACGGCCTCATCTCGGTCTTTCTCGCGGGGATAATCTTTGCCTATATCCGCAGGTATTCGAACACCACGACGTCGGCGATCACGCATACCGTCTACGATCTGGTGCTCTTCTCTCTGCTGATGGCCGGGATACAGTTCTGAGGGGCAAGACCCCGGTTTTTTCCCCGGGAAAGAGTCAGTGCTTCCGGTATATTTTCGACCGATGACCAACTTCCACCACGACGATCAGAAGGACATCGTCACAGATATTCAAAATAACGCGGTATTTTCCGACCCGCAGTGAATAGAAAGGGTTCTGGCCTCCTCCTTTCAGTTTCTTCACGTGCCGGGTGGGATCCGGTTCCTGAGCGAGCGCCTCCACCTCGTCGAGGATCCGGGTTCCGACACTCGCGGGCATCTTCGCGAGGTTCCGCACCACCGCCGCCGTGAGTTTTACTGTGTATCCCATACCGCCTGCAGCTCAGCGCGTGCCTCATCCAGGGTATACAGGCGGCCGGCCTTGATGTCTTCGAGCGACTCCTCGATGCCTCGGATAGCCTCGGCGCTCAGGGGCTCTTCGTCCTCGGCGGTGTCCATAAGCCGCCTGATAACGTCATCAAAGGTCTCGCGAGGGTACCGCTTCATCCCCACCAGCCGCTCCTTCGTCTCCCGGGATACCCACACTGTCGTCTGGGGCATGCTATGGTCTATAGTGCTCTATTGAATATCAGCGTTGCGATCATCTTCGACATATCTATGCGACGCTATCTCTCCCTTGCGGACCCTTGCGCCGTAAGGGCGAGGATCGGATCTTTTATCGCCCTACATGGCTCCCGTCGCAGAACGGTTTATTCCGTGATCTCCCGCACCGGCAGAGGGTAACCCGGTTCCTGACCATGTAAGGCCTTCCTTCGGCGGACAAGACAGGGATCCCGCCGCGGACCCAGAGCGGCCCGTGTTCGCCTCTGGCGGGGTTTTCGATCACGACGATGGATTTTTCAAGAACAGGCTCGATCGTCTCACCGGTCTTTCGGTCACGGAGGACGAGCCGACCGGAAGGACAGTTGCACGCTTCGTCTATCGCCGTGTCCCGGGCGTCCGGGATATCGGATCGCTCCGTGAGGTTCCAGATCCCCCCGGCCCGCAGGCAGAACCGTGCGTGCGCACAGAGATCTTCGTAATCGACCAGCTCCAGTTCCGGTCCTCTGATGACGGCGGGCTTCTCAAGATACGGTTCATCCCCGGCAGTTTCGGTACCGTCAAAGCGGATCTTCGCATGCATCCCGTCGCAAAAGGGTTTGTTATTCGAATGCCCGCAGCGGCACAAGGCGTAGCGTTCCTGCAGAGGGTAATCCCGTACCTTTTGCCATGAACGGCAGTCGCCCTCGTCATCGTGGGAGATCTCCATCACCATGAGCGGGACACTCCCGGTCACGATGTATGGGCCATTCCTGCTCACCCGGATCTTCATGGTATCATCACCGGTAGCTCTTCTGCATGTTAAGGGGGGCGGACCGGGGAGTCCTCACGCTAAAGGGTGGAATGATACGGCACAACCCGGAGGGTTGCGACAGGAAACTGCGGAGCAGTCTCCGTGAATGATTTGATAAAAGAATCGACCCTGTTTTTAAACGCTGAGGGGGAGATTTGAACTCCCGAGGGGCTCAACGCCCCACGGGCTTTCCAGGCCCGCGCCCTACCGGTCTAGACTACCTCAGCAATGTGCATCATTAGTTGGCGGGATATTCTATTAATAGTAGCTCCCGGCATCGGCCGCCAACCCCTCATTGTGCCCCGGCGTGCGCCTTCCAGCCGCGGGGATAGGTGCCGGGCCGCATCAGGACGGTGGTGGGGGCGACGACGAACCCGGGTTCCCCGGGTTTCAGCGCCGAGGAAGCGACGAGGGCTCTCCCGAGCCCCACGAGTTCGCCGCGCTCCGTTGCGATCGCGACCGTCTCGCCTTTCGCAAATCCGCCCTCCTTCCCGATGACCCCCACTCCGGCGAGCACCGCGCCGTGGCAGACGGCGTCGACCGCGGTGTCGCGGACGACGACCTTTGGAAGTTCGGTGACGGCGGCCTCCGGCGGGAGGATCATCCCCCGCAGGGGCTCAGTGTCGCCCTCCCGGGCCGCTCTCGCGGCATCGGCGAGCTCGTGAAGCGTTACGGCGACGGTCTCGTCGAACGATCCCGACCGTATCCTCCGGAGTTCCTCCATATGGGCGCAGACCCCGAGCGCGTAGCCCATATGGACGCAGAGCGTTCGGATATACGTCCCGGCGTCGCACCTGACCCGGAAGAGGACGAGCCTGCCTTCCATATCCAGGACCTCGATCTCCTGGATCTTCCTGATCCTGAGGCTCCGCTTTACTGCACTCTTTTTGGGCGGCCGCTGGTAGATCCGGCCGGTGAACTCCTTTGCCACCCGGTCCACGGCCTCCCGGGATGCGTCGCCGTGAAGACGCATCAGGCAGATATACTCCTTGTTGTGCGAGAGGAGGACGGGGGCGAGCCGGACGGCGCCGCCGAACATGACGATGAGCACCCCGGAGACCTGCGGGTCGAGCGTCCCGGCGTGGCCCACCCGGCGCCCGAGGATATCCCCGACCCAGGCGGTCACCTGGTGGCTGCTCGGCCCCCGGGGCTTGTCGATGACGACGATCCCGGATTCCGGGACGGAATAGTTCTGGCCGGTCAACGATCTCACCTGCCTTCCGCATGAAGGTTCAGTGCCTCAAGGGTTCCTGCGAGCGACCCGTCCCCGACGACCGCCGGAGGGTGTCCGCCGGCCCGCATGGCGTCCGCGGTGATCTCCCCGATGGCGACGAGGAGCAGATCGTCGCGGGGTTGCCAGCGGGCCTCCCGGTAGGACATGGCGCTCGTGAAGAGGACTGCGTCGGCGGCGTCAAGCGCGAGTTCGATCCGTGTCGGGACGAGGGCGTAGACCCGCTCCTCCCTGACCGTCCCCCCTGCTGCGGCGATCGCATCGAGGAGGCCCGGGTTCGGGACGTCTGCCCGCGGGATCCCGACCGTCCGGCCCCGGAGCCAGTCCCCGAGGTAGGGGACGAAGTCCCGGGAGTAGAACGAGGGGAGGACCTCCGCCTCGATCCCGGACTCCTTGAGGACTTCGGCGGTCTTGGGCCCGATCGCGATCACCCGGGGCCACCGCTCGAGTTTCGGCCCGACGATCGCGGCGGGGAGGGCGCTTGAGAAGAAGAGGCAGTCGAACTCGCCGCGGTGGACCGCCTCGACGAACGTATCGACCCGCTCAGCTCGCAGTTCCGCCCGGAGCGGCGAGACCGTGTAGCAGTCGTGACCGTAGGAAGTGCAGAGGGCGCGGTCTCCCGCCGCCTTGTTCTCGAGCCGGGTGATGGCGATCTTCATCGCTACAACCTTCGTCCCGGTGGAATATGACTGTATCGTGGGACACGATTCGGTTGGTTTATCCCCGGCGGTTCCAACCGGTAATTAACGTGCTCTTCGGTATCGTGCTCGGGGCCGCCGTCGGTATCGGCTGCGGCGCCGTGAGCGGCCTCGTCCCCGGCATCCATGCGAACACCATGGCAGGTGTCCTCCTCTCGCTCCAGGCGCTCCTGCTTGCCTGGTTCGACCCGGTAGTCGTCGCTTCCGCGATGTTTGCCACCCTTGTTACGCACACGTTTCTCGACAACGTCCCGGGCACCTTCCTCGGCATCCCCGACGCCGACACATCGCTTGCGGTTCTCCCCGCGCACGCCCTCTGCCTCGAAGGGCGGGGAGAGGAGGCCGTCCGGATATCGGCCCTCGGGAGCGCCGTCGGCGTCGCCCTCTCGCTCCCTCTCGCGCTCGCCTTCGTCCTCTTCCTCCCCGCCCTCCAGCCGGCGATCGACTGGGGCATCGGCCTCGTCGTCCTCGCGGTGGCGGGCTACCTCATCGTCGTCTCCGAGTCGCCGGGCTGGGCGCTTGCGGTCTTTTCGGTCTCGGGGGTTCTCGGGCTCTTCTCCCTCGGCTACTCCTTCCTCGCCTGGCCGGCGGGCGGCGAGTCCGGGGTGCTGATGCCCCTCCTCTCCGGGCTCTTCGGGGTCGCGGTCCTCCTCAAGGCGTCGCACGGGGCCATGCCCGCACAGCACTTCACGGGCATCGAACTCCCCCGGGGTGCAATCCGGCGGTGCTCCCTGCTCGGTTCGGCTGCCGGCGCTCTCGTCGGCTGGCTCCCCGGCCTCTCGAACGCCACGGCAAACGCCCTCCTGACCTCCGTCGTCGGCTACGACTCCAATCCCCGGGATTACATCCTTGCGACCAGCGCCGCGAACACCGTGAACGCCTTCCTCGGGCTTGCGGCGTTCTACGCCATATCCCGGACGCGGAGCGGGGTGATGGCGGCGATATCGGCGCTCGAGGAGATGCCGCCGGCCACTGCCGTCCTCCTAGCGGGCGCGATAGCCGCGGTCGGCGCCTACCTCCTGACGGTCCTCCTCTCGCCGACGGCGGGGTGGTTCGGGGGCATGAACGTCACGAACCTCAACTACGGCGTCATCGCCTTCGTCGCTCTCCTCTCCCTCTTCCTCTGCGGCCCGTTCGGGGGTCTCGTCCTCCTGCTCGCAACGGCGGTCGGCTATGTGCCGGCTCTCGTCAACATCCGCCGGGTCTACTGCATGGGCGCGATCATGGTCCCCGTGATGGCCTACTCCTTCGGGATCATATAAGCCCGAAGAGCAGGCCGATATACCCGGCGTACGCGAGGAGCATCACGAGCCCCCACCCGCGCCGCACCCGCGCCCGGGAAGAGAAGAACGGCAGGATAGCGGCGACAAACCCGAACATGACGAGGATGTCGGCGTACGAACCTACCGTGATCGGCAGGACGATCGCCGCGCATCCCATCACGAAGAGGAGGTTGAAGGTGTTGCTGCCGACGATGTTCCCGACCGATATTCCGCCTGCACCCCGCACCGCAGCCACGAGGGATGTGGCGAGTTCCGGGAGCGATGTGCCTACGGCGACCATGCTGACGCCGATGATGAACGGGCTGATCCCGAAGGCGGCGGCGAGCCCGGTTGCGGATTCGACCAGCAGCCGGGAGCCGAGGATGACCGCAATAAGCCCCCCGCCGGTGAGAAGGTAGTCGCGGATGCCCTGGCTCTCGAACGTCTCCTCGGTGGCCACGCCCTGCCGCCACAACACTGCCATGGCAAGGGCAAAGACCCCGAGCATGGCAATACCGGCGGGAAGGTCGAAGACTCCGCGGAGGGCGAGAAGCGAAAAGAGGGTGGCTGCCGCAAACATCACGGCGACCTGCCCGGGCTGCGCCCTCTCTTCCCGGAGCGCCCCCGGGTTGACGACGGCCACGATGGCGAGGACGAGGGCGATGTTCGCCACAGTGCTCCCGAGGATGTTCCCGAGCGCGAGGTCGGGTTCCCCGGCAGTGGCGGCCTGGAGGTTTACCAGGAGTTCCGGGAGGGATGTCCCCAGCGCAATGACGGTGAACCCGATCAGCGCCGGTGAGACCCGGAACCGGGCGCCAAGCCCGCTCCCTCCGCCGACGAAGAAGTCGGCTCCCTTGACGAGGAGGAGGATGCCGACGAAAAACTCCGGGACGGAGACGGCCACCTGCGAGAGCATGGTTGCAGGATATGTGGCGGCTCCCGGATATCAGTTGCCGTTCGGTTCACTCTTATATCGGCCGGGCACCAATACCGTACCATGCTACAGCGCTACTGGTTCGGAGACGTCGACGAGGAGGGGTGCCGGGCCGCCGGCACCGATCCGGCCGCGCTCGCGGAGCGGGCGGCCGCGCTCCGCACCGGTATGGATTCGTTTGTGCCCATCGACTGGGAGGTTGCCCGGGACTGCGGGGTCGTCCGGACCCGGGAGGAGTACGTCGACCTGCTCCGTTCCGTCTGCACCACCCTTGCCCGGAAAAAGATCGCCCTCTCCTACCAGGGCCGGGACGTCGAACTCCTCCAGATGGTCAGGATGCTCGACGAGCTCGACAACGTCATCAATCTTCTCCAGGAGCGTGCCGCGGAGTGGTACCAGGTCACGAACCCGTCGTTCTCCCGGAAGTACCGCTCCCTTCCGGCGAAGAAGATGCTCGGGATCATCCGGAAGGGGGCCCGGGGAGGTCTGTCCGATGCGGCCGAAGAGATCGACCGGCTCGCCGGGACGAGGAGCCGCCTGATGCGGGAGGTCTCGGCCCGGGCCGACGAGGTGATGCCGAATACGAGCGCCCTCATCGGCGGGCTGGTCGCAGCCCGGCTCCTCTCCAAAGCCGGGGGGCTTCCCGCGCTCGCAAGGATGCCGGGGAGCACCATCCAGGTCCTCGGCTCGGAACGTGCCCTCTTCTCGCACCTCCGGGGCGGGACGCCGCCGCCCAAGCACGGGATCATCTTCCAGCACCGGCGGGTCCACAACGCGCCCAAACCTGTGCGGGGGCGGGTGGCCCGGGTGCTCGCGGCGAAACTCGCCATCGCGGCCCGGCTCGACTACTACCGGGGCGAGGCGGTGCCGGAGTTCCTCAAAGACGCCCAGGCGCGGATCGACGAGGCGGGGGTCGAGGCATCATGAAGTGGCTTGGAAACGTGCTGGTCTCGCCCGGCGAGGGCGGGGTCTACGGGGAGCGGACGCTTGAGGGCTACCGGGTCTGGGACCCCTACCGGAGCAAGCTGGCGGCGCTCTACACCCTCGGCGGGGGGATTGAACTCACCCCCGAAATAAGGGTGCTCTACCTCGGTGCGGCGAACGGGACCACGGCCTCGCACGTCGCCGACTACGTCGAGACCGTCTATGCGGTGGAGTTTGCGCCCCGGCCGATGCAGGATCTCCTCGAGGTTGCACGGCGGAGGAGGAACATCGTCCCGATCATGGCCGACGCGAGCCGGCCGGAGGAGTATGCGCCGTTCATGGAGGCGGTCGACCTGGTCTACCAGGACGTGGCGCAGCCCAACCAGGTCGAGATCGCTGAGCGGAACCTGGCCTTCCTCAAACCGGGAGGCCACCTCATCCTGATGCTCAAGACCCGGAGTGTGGATGTCCGGCGGGACCCGGCCGAGGTGCTCGCCGAAGCCCGGGCCGGGCTCGAGCGGCGCCTCGATGTCGCGGACGTCCGGTGGCTCGACCCCTACCACCAGGACCACACCGCGATCGTCTGCTCCCGGCGGGGGTAGTATATATTAGAAGGGAGGCCGACTCCTTCACATGGACCGGGTCGTCTTCAACCCCTTCTCCCCGATGATGCTTCTTTTCTTCCTCGGACTGCTCGTTCTCTTTCTCCTCGCCGTCATCGTCTTTCCGATCCTTTTTTTGACGGCGATCGGGGCGACGTTCACGCGGCTCGGGTTCTCCTGGTGGCAGGCGCTCTTCATTCTCTTCCTGACGCTTATCGGGAGTTTCATCAACATCCCGGTGAGGACGCTTGAGGGCCGGCCGGCGGCACCCGCCTACGACCGCTACGCCGTGATGTACGGGCGGCTCTACCGCATCCCGCGGCAGGCGCCGCGGACGGTCCTCGCGATCAACGTCGGCGGCGCCCTCATTCCGGTCGCGATATCGCTCTACCTGCTCTACGAGTCGGTCGTGATCAGTGGTGGCTACCTGCTTCTCTGGCTCGCCCTCGCCGGGGTCGCGGTCGTGACCGTCGCAACGAAACTCGTCGCCCGCCCGGTGCCGGGCCTCGGGATCGCGACGCCGTTCTTCATCCCGCCGCTCGCGGCGCTCTTTGCGGCTCTGATCCTCTCGCTCTTTGCGGGCGGCGTCCCGGCCGCGGCGGTGATTATCGCCTACGTGAGCGGGACGCTCGGCACCCTGATCGGGGCGGATCTCCTGAACCTGCACCATATCGCGGAACTGGGGGCGCCGACGGCGAGCATCGGGGGGGCGGGAACGTTCGACGGGATATTTCTCTCCGGGATCATCGCGGCGCTGCTCGCATGAGGGGGTAGGGCGTCGGGAGGAATCCGGCGGCCTGACCCGGCGGCGAAGCCTGGGGGATCTACCCGTTCCGGGCTTGTGCGCCGGGTGAATGCGTTAGATAGTTGCCCTGTCACCCACGACCAAAATGGTTGTGCCGTGCACGGGAAATCGAAGATTTCCCTGACAGGCACAACCCAGAGGGTTGTGCCGTGTCATCCCCACACCTGTTGGCCGCGCTCTTCCCGCTCCGCCCCTTTAACCCCGCAAGACGAAGGGGATCGCGACCGGCTTGATTTGATGGCGTTGAGATCTGAGATACCGGCGATCGAACCTGATATATACTACTGTGGTGGTACACGGTAGTATGTCAGAGATGACATCAATTAAGATCGCAACAGGGGTAAAGGATCGACTCAACCATCTCAAGATACATCCCCGTGAGACCTACAGCGATCTCATCTCCAGGTTGGCCTCCCAGGCGCAAACAGAGTTGTCTCCATGGCAAATTCCTCTTATTCATGTCAGGATCAATGGAGTCATCCGGGAACTCAAGCATCCTATCGAGATCTCGGTTGAGATGGATGAAGGGGAGTATATCCTGTATAATCACGAGTACCGACTACTGGTCGTCGCCCCGGATCTCTCTGAAGGTTTGAAGGACATTATTGACGAGTTTGAGGAAAACTGGAACGATTTCGTTCTGCAGGATGAGAGTGCTTTACTTGGAGGTGCTCGCGACCTGAGGAGGAAACTCATCGCACTCGTACCCGGAGAGACCTGATCGTGCCTCGAAAAAACAAGACCGTCGTACGCCGTCTCATGAAGAAGGGGTTTGATGCCAGGATGTCAAAACATATCAAACTGGTATTTAGCTACAACGGTTGTGACACAGGAATCCGTACATGGGTTTCCCATGGCACAAAGGAGATTAGCGACCGGCTGCTTTCACGTATGGCGGAACAACTCAATCTCTCCCGGCAGCAGTTCCTTGATCTCATCGACTGCCGACTCGATGAAGCGGGGTTGATTGCAGTATATAAGGAGATGCACCAATTATGACGCTGGACGTATCGACTGAATGGGGAGGCGTTCTTTGACCAATCTCCTGGAGTTTGATACGGCAATCCGTATCCTGGATATCGCCCGTCACGCCATCGCCTCCTTGCCGATGTAGTCGTGCAACCGGTGCTCGAAATCGTCGAATTCCCGGATCGTCCGGTACGCGACGTCGTAGAGGAACCGCTCGTCGGGACAGTAGATTACCTTTCCGCGGAGGACTTCCGTCCTGACATAGAGCGGCAGAAACGAGAAGATCTGGATGTCGTAGCGGTCGTCGGCAAGATCGGAGAGCGCTGCAAACCTGAACCGGGCTGCCTCCTCGCGATCCCCGTCGTGGTAGATGCGAGAGTTAGATATCGGACCCTGTCCTCGCCCGCCCTTCGGCAACGGAATCGTAGAGGATGATGAAGCGGACCTTCTCGAAACCCTCGACGGTCTCCGCCCGCTCAAGCGCGTGCCGGACAAAATGGTTCACTCCCTCTCACCCCCCCGTGGCGCGCCCGGAAGTTCTGTAGGTTCTGGATGGGGATCGCTCTCACATTAACGTTTCCCGTGGCGGGGGCCGGATCGGACTGGTCGCCTGTCCCATTTCCCCCATAAGGTCAATATCGCCATTCGGGGTCCCCGGACGGTCGTTCAGTCTCGCAACCACAAAAAGGTGACATAGGCCGTTACCTGGCGAGTCGATTCCATTCCTCACGGGATATGCCCGCCTGCCGGAGGATGCGCACGAGCAGGTCGACGCCGATCTCTGACCTGTGCGGATTTGGGATGGTCAGAACAAGATCTCCTTTCACCATGAAAGGGTGTCTGCCTCCGCGGCATGGTCCCTCGAATCCCAGGGCCTGAAGATTCTTCACAAGCTGGTTCCATGAGACGGGCGTGATCCTATGCTCCGCGGGGTCCGACGGCGGCACAAGCGGGAGTCTTCCCTCCGTACGGGGGAGGTGAACGCGGCGCCCCAACGTCTGTTCACTTTCGCAATGCCCGGCTCTTCTTTATGCCGATGGAGGGGCAACACGGTCGTATCGTATGTTGCGGAGGTATCAGTACCGGATCTACCCCACGAGGGCTCAGGAGATTCTGATCGCCAAGCACCTCGGGTGTTGCCGGTATGTGTACAACTGGGCGCTCGACCGCAAGAATCAGGCGTATCATGCCAACGGGATCAGCCTGTCCGGGTACGATCTCATAAAGGAACTCGTGCCTCTCAAGACCGAGCATCCCTGGCTGAAGGAGGTCAACGCTCAGTCGCTGCAGCAATCGATCATTCACCTTGCTCGTGCATTCACGAACTTCTTCGCGGGACGTGCCGAGGAGCCGACCTTCAAGAAGAAGCACGCCCCCGAACAGACATTCACGGTGCCGCAGTCGTATACCGTGGATTTCAAGCAAGGAACAGTAAAACTCCCGAAGATCGGCGGGATCAAGGTCAAGTACCACCGCACCTTCGTAGGGACGATGAAGTCCGCGACAGTGATCCGCAGATCGACCGGCCGGTACTTCATCAGCATCGTAGTCGAAGATGGTAAGAAAGCTCCGAAACCCGCTGATCCGATCCCGAACCAGACGGTTGGGATCGACCTGGGTCTCATGCACTATGCTATTCTCTCGACCGGCGATGCGGTGGCAAACCCGAAGTATCTCCAGAACACCCAGCAACGGTTAGCCGTGCTCCAGCGCCGGCTCGGCCGCAAGCAAAAAGGTTCCAAGAACCGGAACAAGGCCCGGTTCAAGGTTGCCCGATGTCACCAGAAGATCGCCGACCAACGGTGGGATTTCCAGCACCAGCTCTCTTCTCGACTGGTTCGCGAAAACCAAGCACTGGCAGTGGAGTCTCTGAACGTAGGCGGCATGGTGAAAAATCACAAACTGGCCCGGGCGATCAGCGACGCCGGGTGGGGTTCTTTTGTCTCAATGCTGACGTACAAATGTCAGGAGGCTGGGAAACCTCTGCTCCAGGTGGGGATGTTCAATGCGTCCTCGAAAACTTGTTCGGTCTGCGGCTACCGGAAGACCGACCTGACCCTGAAGGATCGGGAGTGGACCTGCCCCGAATGTGGCACGCATCACGACCGGGACATCAATGCTGCAATCAACATCAAACAGTTTGCACTTGCAGGCGCGGGACGCGCCGAAGAGCCTGTGGACTCGCTCCCGGTGGGGAGGGGGATGAAGCAGGAAGCCCCCTGCACAAGTGGGGGGTAGTTCACGCTCCGGCACCCGTATCAACCCTGACGATCTCTCCCACTGTGCGGCCGGCGACCGGAGGTATCGGGAGGCCACGCCGGAGTCGTACAATCAACCATTCGTCGATGACGCCGGCAAGGTTTCTCCTGCACTCCTCGAGCGTCCTGCCTGTTGCAAAGACCCCGGGAAGTTCCGGGATCTCTCCGTAATACGGTTCATCGTCCTCGATAATCTCGTAGTTGGCGTGTTCGAGTGCCGCGTTGATATACTCAAGGATCATTATATACTTCAATGGGATTGCCCCCGCATATAGGATTTTGCTTTCCCCGGCCAGGCGGGATCACGACTGCTGGCTATTAGCCATTCGGTTCGGTGTCGGTTATCCCCGGGGTGGCCCCGATGCGGCCGGGACGCGATTCACGCCCCGGCGTGGTGATCTTCCCAGAGCCCGGAAAAGACCTTCACCTGCCGGGCGTAGACGTCCGCCGAGTCCTCCTTGTACTCGAGCGTCGTCGGCACATCGGGGTGCTGCCGGAGCCGGGCAAAGACCGCCGCAAGGTCGAGGCCGCCGTCGTGATGGTCGAGTTCGAGGTGCTCGTCGGTGATCGAGCCGCACCGTATGTTCGAGAGGTGGTGGAGGGTGACGTTGAGCCCTTCGAACCGTTCTAACTCATCCACGAACGAGAGACGGCGGTAATTTACGGTGCAGGCGAGGTGAGGGAAGTCGAGGCAGATCCGGGCGATCTTTTTGCCCGCAAGGGCCGCGAGTTCCCCGGCGGTGTTCCCGAGGAGAGGGTAGCCGGCGTAGACCGCGGGGAGGTTCTCGAGGGTGAGGCGGGGATCGGCGTGGCGGTCAAGGAATCCGGCGAATGTCTCCGCGGCGGCAGAGCGCCCTCCCGGTTCATATCTCCCCGCGTGAAGAACGATCGTCTCCGCGCCGAGGGTGTCGGCGGCTTCAAGGGTCTGGCTCATCGCCTCCTCTATATATTCCTCGATCTCGCTCGCCGGCCGGTCGTCATAGGCGGCGGGGGCGCAGGGGTTGACGCCGTGGCCGTGGTGGGGTGCGTGGACGACGACCGGGATGCCGGACGCGGCGATCCGGTCGAGGCGTTCGCGGAAGAACTGCCGGGCCAGGGGGACGGCCTGCACCTGGATATGGCGGATCGCGCCTTCTTTGTGGAGCTCTGCGAGCAGGGCAAGCGTTTGTTCGTCGTCGAGCCGCACGGTGCAGCCGAGATTGTAATCAGCCATATACCAACCCTCCGGTGTATGGGTTCTCAGGTGTCGGAGAAAAAGGTTCGAGTAGCCCGGAGCAGATTCGAACTGCTGTCGCGAGATCCAGAGTCTCACATGATTGACCGCTACACTACCGGGCTATTGGGCTCTAAAATGTTATTTTTGAACCCTAATTAACCTGACGGCTCCGGGTCACACGCCGGACGAGCGGGGGCACTTCCCGCAGGCCCGGCAGACCTCGGCAACGGGCCTGATCTCGGTACCGGATTTGCAAAACGGCTCGATGTCGTTGAGATCCCGGCGGTAGTAGACGTGGGGGACGAGCGCGATATGCGTGTAGCGCCCGCAGGCTACACCGAGCCGGTCCGCGATCGCTTTCTGGAGGCGGACGAGTGCGTACATATTTGAACCGGCGGCGGAGAGGATGTCGTTGCTCCGGAAGACGACCTTCATCTGGAGTTTCCCGTCCCGGAGGAGGCACTGGACGAGCTGCAGGCAGGGGCAGTCATCCAGGTTCTCGTCGACGACCGGGTTCCAGGTGACCGCGACCGCCCGCCGGGAGTTCGGGGCCTGCTCGAGTTTCCGGGCGATGTAGGCGATCTGGTCGATGTGGACGTCTTCGCCCTCCGGCGCGACCCGGAGTTGTTCCTGAATGGAGCAACCCGGTCGCTCCAGAGGTGCGACCCGGAGCGTTTCCCCCCAGTCGAAGAGCCGCCGGTGGTAGTCGTACTCGAACTTCGCGTCGGAGCCGTGCAGGAGGTTCTCGGCGTAGGCGTCCAGGAACCGCTGCTGGAACCGGGAAGCGGGGCTCGCCATCGGCTCGCTTTCCGGCGACTCCACCTCGAGCGCGAGCTCCTCGCACTCGATCGTCGCCTCGTCGTTCTCGGTATCCAGCACCCATCCCTTCTCGAGGACGGTCCTGACCGCCAGTTCGTGTGCCCGTGCGAGCGTGGGGGCCCGAATGATCCGCATAGAGAGTAGTTGGCGGGCCGGGATAGAAAAGGCTCCGCACTGGGGAGGGGCTTGTATATAGATGCTCCGGCAGGTGACGCCGGCCGGGGCCGCCGCCCGGGGTGCGGGTGGGGCGGGCACCCGCGGCGCTGACTGCCAGGGAGGTGCGGCGACCGTGGGTGCAGGGGGAAAGCCACGCGGTTACGGGGCAGAGGGAGCGCCGGCAGGACCGGGCGCTCTCGTGTTACCCCTGGGTAAGGTTTTTATCCTCGTATACCTATGAATCCCGGTGATCCGGGAATGAAGCGGAATCCTGGCGCATTCGGGGCGTTTTCCCTTGTTGTGGTGCCTATCAGGGACGCCAGATCCCCGGTCGACCACAAAGGATATATTAAGTGTTCCACAAATATTGTGACATATTCCGTGATTCGGAGTATAGAGCGTGGTGAACCCGTATTCGACGTCTGTCGAGTACCTCGCGTTCACATTCCCTCATGTCATCACAATGGAGGTATAGTATGAAGAGTATAACAAAACTGATGTTGGTCGCCATGGTCCTCGTGGCTGCGCTGGTCGTCGTACCGGCTGCGGCACGGGATGTTACCGATGGCGGCACCATCTATGTAGGTGAAGACAACCTTAACCTAGATGGCGTGTTTGTTGGTGTTACACCTAACAGCGATGGTTACCTGGTTTACTACAGCAACATCGCGTCCACGACCGCCGGGACGGTCGGAAGGACTATCAGCGTAGCCAACATCTCCGAGTTTGATCTGACTGCAACCGGAGTCGGATCCTCGTTCGGAACGTGGTATGCGTTTGAGAACACTCCCTTCACCGACCCGAGCACCGCCAATGGAAGTGTCCTTGTTGAGGAGCCTTCGGCAACTCTTGGTGTCCTGCTGGGTGACAGCGGCACCACGTCCGTGGACGGTCAGTCCGTAACCCGGGCGAACGATATCCGGTTCCGGATTAACCACAACCTCGCAGGCCTTGGTGGCGGTGAGTACGGCACCATGCAGGTCCGTGTTACCCTGCCCGGCGGCGGTACGGTTGATGTCCTCAACAACGTGGACCTTGACCTGATCCTCACCGGTCAGTGGAACGAGACTGCCGCTATCCCCCTGACGGGTCTCGGACTTGGCACCTACACTGCCCGTGCGGTCTGGCCCACCGGCTCTGCCGACCTTGAGGACAGCAACGCCGTGACCTTCGAGATCGTCTCGGGAACAGTCGCCATCACGTCCAACAAGGACACGGTTGTTCGCGGCAACAGTTTCACCGTGACCATCACCGGCGAGTCGGAGACGGACTACTGGCTGAACGTTACAACTGCCGGTGACGATCTCCCGACAATCAAGCCGAACCAGATCGGTGTAAAAGATGATAACGACAACTCCAGCGCGGTCGTTAAGACCAACGCCGGCGGCACCCGGTCCGTCGAGTTCGGCACCACCACCGCCACTGAGGCCCGGACCTACACCGTCGAAGTCGAGGGTCCCATCGTGGACGGCGAGAAGGCTGCCAACAGCAAGACCGACAGTGTCAGGGTGAGAGTTGAGGAAGGTGCGGTCACTATCACCGCATCCGGCACCGGTGTCTACTACATCGGCGAGGAGATCACCCTCTCCGGTACCTGCACCGACAACAACACCGTCTACCTCTTCATGACCGGCCCGAACCTGAACGGCAACGGTGTCAGTCTTGACGAGAATTTGCCCGCCGTGGTGAGTGGCACTGGGTCCAGTTTCACCAAGAGTGGAATTGAGGTCGAAGCCGACGACACCTGGTCGTTCGACTGGAACACCGCCAACCTCGGCAGGTCCCTTGATGCCGGCGGCTACACGATCTACGCTGCTGCGGAGCCCCAGGGCAGGAACGACCTCTCTGGCGTCAAGTACGACTCGGCCTCCATCCAGCTCCGGTCCGGGTTCATCACCGCGACCACGAGCGGCGCCACCGTCGCGAAGGGCGACGACCTGACGATCAGCGGAACCGCACAGGGCAACCCGGACGACGGGGTCCGTATCTGGATCTTCGGCAAGAACTACTACGGTGCGGAAAATGCGTTGGACGTCATAACTGCTAACGTTGAGTCCGACGGCAGCTTCGAGGAAGACAACATCGACACCTCGAACCTCGCTTCCGGCCAGTACTTCGTTGTCGTCCAGCACCCGATGGCCAGCGGATTCGGTGTTGTGCCGGGATCGGATGCAGACTCCAACAGTATCTTCAGGCTCGGCGCCGATGGTAACCCCACTGTGTTCGTAGCAAACCTCGTGGGCCTGCAGGCGTCCGAAGCAGCCAACGCGCTGATCACCGCCCTTGACTCCCCGTATGTCGACGACACCTACGTGAAGCTCACCTTCGTGATCGAGGAAGCCCAGATCTTCATCGACCCGATCGGCGACAAGGCTGCGGGCAGCACGTTCACGATCACCGGCACCACCAACCTCGCTGTCGGCGACACGCTGAACGTCGAGGTCACCTCCGCTGCGTTCCAGCCGACCAGCAAGACCGAAGCCGCCGGCTTCGCGAGCGTTGCCGGCACTGCGGAAGTCCAGCAGGGTGACGGCGCGAACACGTGGTCCTTCGAGGTCGACGGAACCAGCTTCAAGCCCGACCAGTACATCGTTCGGGTTGAGTCCATCGACACCGACACGACCGCGACCGCGACCTTCAACGTAGTCGAGGCAGTTGCGACAACGCAGCCCACCCCGACCACGACCGTGACCGGCGAGGTCACCCCGACCGCGACCGCGACCACCACGGCTACCCCCACCCAGTCCCCCGGATTCGGAGCACTCCTTGCTCTGGCCGGCCTTGGTGCGGTTGCCTTCCTGGTCCTGCGGCGGGACTAAACCCTAACCAACCCTAATTTTTTGTTTCGCGCTGTTTTGGTGAGATTTTTTGGGTACGGGACGGTGCCGCGGGCCCGCGGCTTCTCCGGGATCTACCTGCCGGTAATTGGGGTATACGCTTGATAGTCTCCCGCCTCAGGCGCCGGGGCAGCAATCTCACGATCTCGCGGCAGCATTGTGCGAACGATCGGCTGCAACGTTCCGCCACGAAGCGGCGCCGGGGTTCTCCGTCTTTGTGATAGTGCTCGAGAAGGGCGGTGCGACTGTTGCGGCTGTCGGGGCGGAGGAGGGGGCTGATGTGGTGGAGCCGGAAGAGTCGGGAACAGGACCGGGGAGGAGTGGGATGGAACACCATCTGCCGGGCGAAGAGCAGGCCGGAAGAAACTATTTAACTCTACCATACAGAGTGAAAAATAGATGAAGCGATTTGTAGCCACTGCGCGAGGACGTGTCCAGCGGGTTGGCTATCGGGATCATGTATATAATGAGACGTTTGAGCGGGATATCTCCGGGTACGTAAAGAATCTCGAAACTGGTGAGGTCGAGATCGTTGCAGAGGGGGACGAGCAGGAGCTCCTGGATTTTATAAGCAAAATCAATATCGTACGAAGGCCCATTGCCGTCAAATCGTTCACTGTTCAGTGGGGGGAGGCAACAGGGGAGTATGCCGACTTCGAGATCATCCGGGGAGATCTCCAGGAAGAGACATTCGAACGGATGGATTACGCCGGGAAGGTGCTGCACAGCATGGACATGAAGCTGGACCAGAGCCTCCAGTTCCAGCATGCAATGCTCGGCAAACAGGACCAGAACCTCCAGTTACAGCATACAATGCTCGACAAGCAGGATCAGAGCCTCCAGTTACAGCACATGATGCTGGAGAAGCAGGATCAGAGTCTTCAGATCGGGATTGAGACAAAAGAAGAGATTACCGGACTTCGAAAAGACACCGGGAAGTGCCTTGACGACGAGTTCAAAGAGATCAAAAAGGAACTCGCCTCTATCAAGGGTGCCCTTGCCCGGGCCGGTATCCAGGTATAGACCCTGTATTTTTTTGCTCTGGTGATTGCCCCCTTCTCCTGCCTGGTGCGTGAAACATTAGATGAAAATAGTCCACCCGGGAGGATCCTTATATCCTCTGCTCCATAAGATCGATGCAGGAGAGATTGAATGGGTCTGCGTGCGGAACTGTTCGAACGAAAAGGTGAGATCCTTGAGATCGCAGCCGGACACGGGGGTCTTCCCGCTCCGCTCTTTTCACCCCGCAAGATAAACATCAAATTTATAAGATTACCAAACAGATGTCACATCTATCGAGATGAATATCATGATTGTCGAATTTAAAACGTACTACTGCGACGGATGGTGGGGCGCACACGCTACCAAACACTCCATCTATACCCAGGGAAAAACCGTCGGCGATCTCATCGATAATATCTTGGAGGCAACAGAGCTTCATTTCGAAGAGGAAATCGAGAAAGGCGAACGAATTACCATCACCACCACCCCCGAACCTCCTGCAGAAACAACCCCCGACACTCCGGGCATCCAATTCAAGTACAGGGTTGATATTATTGCCAAAACGGCCAGTTGTTAGCGGATACAAGATAATCAGAATGCTCGAATCAATCGGATATTCTTTTCTTCGACAGACCGGGAGCCATGTCCGAATGGGGAAACAATGCGTAACCGGAGTTAAACCGATTACTGTTCCTCTCCACAACGAGATTAACGTCAAAACTCTAAACGTGCTCCTCAATGATATCTCTAACCAAACAGACATTCCCAAAGAAAAATTACTGGAAATGCTCCGGTAATCTCGTCTTTTAACCCCCCCGGAGTCTCCCCACACCAAGCCTCCATTCAGTAGTAGCCCCACTACAGGATATGCATTTCGCTGCCGATGAGGCCGTGCCGCAGTGAGTACGACCGGCTCTATCATCCCGGGATCTCCCAACCCCATCGCCCCCCGATCACCCGTCCTTAAGTAGTACAACACCTCAATCTCAACCAGGATGGGGTTACTCAGATGAAACTGACCGTGAAACTGCTCGACATCGAAAACCGGGGGGTCCTCCTCCACAGCACCGACGCACAGAGCATGCGGGTCCGCGACGGCGACCGCGTCCAGATCGTCGACGAAGCGACCGGGAGGACCGCCCAGGCCCACGTCGACACCACCGGCTCGCTCATCGAGCCGGGCGTCATCGCCGTCTACCGGCCGGTGAACGCCACGCTCGCCGTCGACGAAGGGACTCCCGTCGAGGTCCGGGGCGCCGAGCGGCCGGCATCACTCTCGCACATCAAGAAGAAGATGGACGGCGGCCGGTTTACCAAGGACGAAACCATGGATATCGTCAGGGATATCGTCGACGACACCCTCTCGCCGGGCGAGATCACCGCCTATGTCACCGCATCCTACATCAACGGCCTCGATATGGACGAGGTGGAGTACCTGACGAGAGCCACGGTCGAGACCGGGGAACACCTCCGCTTCACCCGGCACCCCGTCGTCGACAAACACTCCATCGGGGGCGTGCCCGGGAACAAGATCACCCTCCTGATCGCGCCGATCATCGCCGCAAGCGGCCTCATGATCCCCAAGACCAGCTCCCGCGCCATCACCGGCGCCGGCGGGACCGCAGACCTCATGGAGGTCCTCGCGCCCGTCTCGTTCCCGGCGATCGAGGTGCAGCAGATGACCGAGAAGGTCGGCGGCGTCATCGTCTGGGGCGGGGCCACGAACATCGCCCCCGCCGACGACAAGATCATCACCTACGAGTACCCGTTGCGGATCGACGCCCGCGGCCAGATGATCGCGAGCGTCATGGCCAAGAAGTTCGCCGTCGGCGCCGACCTCGTGGTCATCGATATCCCGGTCGGCCGGAACACCAAGATTGCAACGGCGCAGGAGGGACGGAAACTCGCCCGGGAGTTCATCGAACTCGGCGAACGGCTCGGCATGCGGGTCGAATGTGCATTGAGCTACGGGGAATCGCTTGTCGGCCACACCATCGGCCCGAACCTCGAAGTACACGAGGCGCTCGCCGTCCTCGAGGGGGCGACCGAACCGAACTCCCTGATCCAGAAGAGCCTCTCGCTCGCCGGGATCGCGCTCGAGATGGCCGGCAAGGCCGGCCCCGGGCAGGGTGCCGAGGCGGCCGCAGAGATCCTCCGGAGCGGCAAGGCGCTCGAGAAGATGCGGCAGATCATCGAGATCCAGGGCGGCGACCCGGCGGTGAAGGCCGAAGATATCGTCCCCGGGGAGTACCGGTTCGACGTGCGGGCGCCTCAGGACGGCTACGTCATCGAGCTGAACAACAGCGCCCTCGTCACGCTCGCCCGGCTCGCCGGCTCACCCTACGATCACGGCGCGGGGCTCGAGATCCACGCAAAGAAAGGGACCCGGGTCAAGAAGGACGACCCCATCTTCACCATCTATGCGGAGCGGGAATGGCGGCTTGAACGTGCGATCGAGGTCGGCAGGACGCTGATGCCGGTGCTTGTGGAAGGCATGGTACTTGAACGTATTCCTCCGGAGCGCTGGGTGTGAACTACCCCCGCTTACGCAAGGGGCTTCCTGCGAGTGTCCGGGGATCTCCGGGATCCTCGGGCCTGTTTGTCGCAGATTACCGGCGAACTGCCGGTAGCCCGTCCACAGGGCATTCTGTGATAGGAACCGCACCATGATGTTGACCGCACTGTTCCGGTCGCGATCCAGAGTGTTCCCGCATTCACATGTCATAACGCGTTTCCAGAGCGGCATCTCGTGAAGCGCCCCACAGACACAACAGGCCCGGGTCGTGTTCTGTTCATCGACTTTTATTACTCTCTTACCTGCAAGGGCTGCCTTGTAGGTTAAAAATCCGATAAACCTTGAGAGGTGTCCGGTGTTCTGGGTGGAGCGGTTGAGCCCGGGAGTGGCCTGCTTCGATTGCGGCATCTGCTTGACGGAGAGGTCGCCGACCAGGATCGTGTTCGCCCGGGTGTTCTCAACGATCTTCCTACTCACCTTGTGCTGGAAGTCCTTGATCTGGTTGCGCTGTTTCCGTTCGCACTTCCTCTTGAGCCTGTTCAGTTTCTGCCACTTCCGGCTCTTCTTCTTACAGTGGTCCCGCCGGGCCTGCAACTCGGCGATCGGGGTTTTCCAGTACGTATCGGGGCGAGCCACGGAGAACTCGATGAACTTCCCGTGACTGTTCACCCCGACGTGTTTGGTGACCCCGAGATCGAATGCCTGGTAGAGCCCGTTGTCACGGTAATCCTGCTGGGGCTGGACTTCGTGAACGATCGATACATAATATGCGCCTTTGATGTCGTCGTAGAACAGGTCCACCTGCTTCACGTTGGTGAACTGCGACCCTTCGGGGAGGGTGAAGACCAGGGGGACGTTGTTGTAGAAGTGGGAGAACCGGATCCGGTTCCCTTCGATCTTGAACCCGCTCTGGTTGTAGCGCAGCGTGCAGAAGTGGTCTTTCCCCTTGAACCTTGGGGGATTTGCAGTCTCATCCCCGTTCTGCCGCAAGGCGAAGAACGACTTGAAGTTGTCGTCCAGGGACTTCAGGGTCGTCTGAAGTACCTTGGAGTACACCCATCGGTAATCAGGGTACTTTTTCTTCAACTCGGGGAGAGCGTTGGCCTGCTGCGCATACCTGATGTACTGCTTGTCGGGTCTGTCTTTGTTCTCCTGGTAATTCCGGTTCCGCTCTGCAAGCGCAAAATTGTAGACTAACCGGCACTTTTCGGAGAGATGCCAGAGCACGTCCTCCTGTTCGGGTGTGACCTGGATCTTGATCTTCGTGGTAACGTACATCGGGAACTCTCCTGCCGATTCGCTCATTCGGTATTTGGTGTTCCCCAGCATGAAGAATAGCCGCGCGGGGTGAAGATGAATCCAACGTTTGGGTGCCGCTCTTATCCCCCAGTTTGCGCAGGGGATCTTCCCGCTCTGTCGCTTCAACTCCACAGAGATAAACCGAAGAACTCAAATTTTCAAGCGCAGTATACTCCAGCATGAAGAATCGTCGTCTCATCATAGCTCTTCTCATCTCCTGCGTCCTTCTCTGCTGTACGGCGCAGGCGGTCACCCTGCGCATCAGCGTGGTCGACGAGCAGACCGATGACGCGCTCGTTGATGCCTCCATATACGTCAACGGGGACTACGTGGGAACCACCGCATCGGACGGCACCTATTCCTACGTCCATTCAGGAAAGAAGGACCTGTACCTGAAGGTCGTCCGGAAAGGCTACCGGAACTGGGTGGAATACGTCGATTACGACGCGACCCGTGTTGAGGTCGATATGGTTCGGGAGGACGAGACCCTCACGTTCGAACTCTACGATGCGGCGACCCTGAAACCGGTTGTCGGTGCCGTGGTGCGCGTCGAGGGCACGGACTACTCCGACTCGGAGGTCACCGGCAGCAGCGGGCTCGTGAACTTCCCGGTGAAGGCAGGTGAATTGTATAACGTCGAGATCCGTGCGTCGGGTTATTACGACCTGTCAAAGACCGTGCAGATGGAAAACAGCGACAGGGTCGTCCAGTACTGGCTCTTTTCTAACGACCTCCTGGCGATCCAGGTCCGGGACGCCGAGACCCTTGCTCCCCTCAAAGGCGCGGAGGTGTACATCGACAACGCGCGCGCCGGGGTGACCGACGCCGACGGCAGGCTGCCGCTCCACCTTGAGCGGGCGAAGAGGTATTCCTTCAGGGTCACGGCGCCCGACTATCAGCCCTACCAGGAGAGCCGTTATCTCGAGGTGGATGACGTCCTCTTCACGGTGGACCTCTCGAAGTCTGCATACCCGGTCTCGATAACGGCCTTCGACGAGGCGACGAAACCGATCGCGGGGGCCGAGGTCTACCTCAACGGGACGCTCAAGGGCAAGACCAGCCAGTACGGCCGGTTCATGCTCTCCGACATCCATGCGGGCACCTACGAGATTGTGGTGCGGGCATCCGGCTACCAGGACTGGAGCGAAACGCGCCAGATCTCCGGCCAGGGAGAGGATATCGTAGCTGAACTCGGTTACGATCGGGCGAGCGTGACCATTCGCGCGAAAGATCCCGACCAGAAAGCGGTGGCAAACGCAGTCGTTGTTATCGACGGCCGGGTTATCGGGACGACCGACGGCCAGGGATGCCTCAATACGGCGCTCGTTACAAACAAGGCGTATGCGGTCACCGCTGCCTGTGAGGGATACCGGAACATCTCGGTCGACGCTGAGATTCCGCTCGGCACGGCCGAGTTCACCGTCCCGCTCGTCATGGAGAAGGACTTCAACGTCTGGGTGCTCGTGGCCGGCGTCGGGGTTGTTGCCGCGGTCCTCCTCGGTGCGGTCATGGTCGTGCGGCGCAGGCGTGCCGGACGGAATCGGGGCAAGTCACGCGGCCGGGACAGCCTGTAGGCCTCCCTGCACCGCTTTTTAGAGTCCGTGCCCCGGGTGGTATATTTTCCCGGTGTCGGACGGCGGAATTCTCCCCCCGAGGAAAAGGTATTTTTCCGATTGAGGTCCGGGAATACCTTTCTTTCATCCGGGCATCCACTCTGCCGAAATCCTGTTCAATTTGCGTGGATATTATTGTTCGATCAGAAAAAGAAGCGCTCTCGGTTGCCCCTCTCACTGACAACCTTTATATGGTATGGTGTCTCAGGATGAGATACGGTGGAGTATGGATAGGTGGACATATGCGTGCCTGGCCGTCGGGCTGCTTCTGCTGGCGGTCCCGGCCGGTGCCCTGGTACCCGATAAAGTCGAGGTCGGCACGAGCAGCGAGTGGCTGACGGCGGGGAGCGGCGAGACCGCGATCATCACGGTGCAGGTCTCGGACACCGCCACCGGGATCACGGGGTTTGGAGGAGGGGCCGTTGAGTTCGCTGTGGACAGTGCCTTTGGGAGCATCACGCCCGCCGTCGCCACGACCGACGCCACCGGCATGGCGACGGCGGTCTTTAAGCCCGCCCAACGGAGCGGGACCGCGCCGATCACGGCGACGGTATCGTACGAGACGCTGGACGAGCCCCTGACCGGCAGCGTCGACCAGCAGATCGATCATGCGGCGCCGTACCGGATCGCCAACATCTGGTACTCGCCGGAAGTGACCGTCGGGGAGACGACGGAGATCGCCGTCCGGATGGTCGATCGCTACGGGAATGCGGTGGACAATCGGAAGATTGCCGAGACCGTGGGCTTCATGGCAGGTTCGCCATCGGGGAACGCGGCGCTCGATAGCACCGACGTAGCTGTGGATGCGGCCGGGAACGCCACCGCGACGCTCCGGGTCGACACGCTGCCGGGCGAGAACATCGTCCTGATCAGCCCGCCCGAACCGCTGCCCGACCGCTACCTGGCGATCTCCGGCGTGACAGACGGAGATCCCTGCGCGATCGAGGTCGACGTGCAGCCCGACAGCGTGATTGCGGACGGGACAAGCAGGTTCCTCCTTACCTACACGCTCCTCGACGGGTACGGAAACCCGTCCAGCGGGAGAGTACTTGCGTTCACCACGAGCGTGAGCGGCGAGGAAGAGACCCTGCTCACGACGAACGTGCATGGCCAGGTGCAGGTCAGTTACGGCCCGCGGGAGACGACCGGTAACGTCACGATCACGGCGACCGCCGTCGACAACACCTCAGTCACCTGTTCGCGGGACCTCGCGTTCGTCAGCAGCGACGCGGAGAACCTCCTCCTTTCCACCTGCCCCGAGACAATGCCGAGCCGTGACGTCCCCGGTTCTACCCCGGCCGTCATACGGGCGAAGGTCGTTGACCATTACGGCAACCCGGTGGCAGGGGAGACGGTCTCGTTTTCGATACGCAACGTCGCCGTCGAACCCTACAACCAGACCGCACCCCCCTCGCTCTCCGCGGCGAGCGCCGTAACCGACGCGTACGGCATCGCGTCGGCAGAGTTCACCCCGGGCGCGTTCACCATCGAGTACGGGGCTCCCGATTACAGTCCGACCGCGACCGGCACCTGTGAAGTCGTCGCGAAGTGGAACGGTATCGAGCGGCCCGTCACCCTCACCTGGATGAACTACCCCTACCTCTCCGTCGCGACAAACGTCACTCCCGAGACGGTCACGGTGAACGAGACGGTCGACATCACGATCCGGCTGAAGGGTGACGGCTGGGCAATGAAGCCGGACCCGATCGACGTGCTCCTCTGCGTCGACCGCGCCGAGACGATGGTCAGCGACTACCCTGACCACATGGTCACGGTCATGGGGGCCGCTCCGGTCTTCATCGACCACATGATCCCCGGGTGGGACCGGATCGGCCTGCTCTCGTTCGGGTATAACGGGACCGCTTCCGTTGATCTGGCGAAGAACGGCAAGGAGTGCACGATCGCAAACTCAAGGGTTCAGGATCTCGGGATTGATCAGGACAAGAGTGACGATGACAATTACATCGTCCATTACCCCGGCGACGGCAGCCACCGGCAGAGCTACGCCGGTCACGCCACCCTGGACGTCCCGCTGCCGAAAGACGGTTCCCCCGGCGCGAACAACTTCAATGACGTGCGGACCGGCATCAGCACCCTCATCCCGAGCGGCGGGAACCCGGTGCGCAAGGCGTTGTACGAGGGAATCACCGAGTTGAAGGAGAACGGCAGGCCGGGAGCGGTGAAGGCGCTGGTCTTCCTCATCGACGGGGATTACGACTGGTACGGAGATCCCCTCGCCCGTTCGGGAGCCTACCTGGATACAAAAGATCCCGAGCAGTTCGGGCAGCGGACCAATAACTGGTATCCCTTCGGCCTTCCCGACGGAGAAGAGAACATGGCGGTATATGCCCGGAACAACGACGTCCGGATCTACACCATCACCTTCTCATCCACCGTCTCGACCGACTGCAACGAGACAATGCGGCTCCTCGCCACGGACTCGGGAGGAAAGCACTATATCGCGCGGACAGCCTCGGAGCTCGCCGGAGTCTACCGGCAGATCGCCGGCGACCTCAAGACCGAAGCGGGTGTCAACACCACCGTAGACATCGCCTTCGAGAACGTGGAGGTGAACAGCACCCCGGTCGCCGGCGACCAGGTCTTTGACTACGTCTACGAAGAGGGAGCGTCCACGCTGATACGGAGTTACAACAGCACGACCGAGATCATCCCCGCGTACACCAGGGACGACACCGCTGCCTGGCAGGATGACCGTGCGTTGCACTTCGATATCGGTACCATCCGCCTCAACCAGACCTGGGAGGCAACCTTCCGGCTGCGGGTCCTCGAGGAAGGCACGATCGGTCTCTTCGGGAACGGAGCGACCATCACGTTCAACGACAATAACAGGGTGCCGCTGCCGCGTGTCTACATAACGGCGTTCGGCGAAGAGAACACCACCGTGGATACCGGTTCGCTCACCGTTTCCGACCTCAACTGCACGTCTCCGGCCGCCGAGTTCCTCCCTCTCGCCTGGGACCTGAACTACACCGGAAAGTCCGAGGCCGTGCAGCAGGTCTCCTACTCGGACAATGGCGGGTACACGTGGATACGGTTCGATACCCTGAAGTCCCCGCCCGGCGTGAGCTCGATGGAAACCTCTCTCGACGTCCGGGACCTCCCCCCGGGTGACTACATGATCAGGGTCTATGCCACCGCGCCCGATGCCCCGGATGCCTGGGATACCTGTTCGGCCCATATCGGAAACGGGCAGAAGGACTACATCAGGCTCCAGTGATCGCTTCACAGAGTGGTGCGCCCTCCTGCAGGCGGCGCACCCGGTACCGGGCCGGAGAACACCGTACGGCGTATATCCTGCTCGCGTAACAATCTCCGGGCGTGCTTGCACCCGGGAAAAACAACGGACCCAGCGGGAATTGAACCCGCGTCCTTGGGTTCGAAGCCCAAAAGGATGTCCACTACCCCATGGGTCCCCTCTTCGGTTTCTATCATAAGTTATTAAGCGTTTTTATGCCAGTACCCTATACAATGATCATTTCGTCCAGCGAAATCGTTCGCCGGCTCCAGAACGGCGATCTCGTCATCGAGCCATATCATGGTGCATCCCAGCAGCCCGCATCCTATGACCTCCGTGCGGCCGAAGAGACCGTGCTTCCGCGCGGTGCATGCACCCTCGTTCCCTCGATCGAGCGGGTGGAACTCCCCAAAGACCTTGCGGCAACCCTCCGGTGCCGCTCCTCGCTCGCCCGCCGCGGCGTCCTCCTCGGCGGTGGATTCGTGGACCCCGGGTTCCGCGGCCAGCTGACGCTCTGCCTGACGAACGCCGGTCCGGAGGAGATCCGCCTTTCAGAAGGCGACCGGGTCGTGCAGATGATCCTGCAGGAAGTGTTGAACGGCGACCGGGTTTATGCGGGCCGGTATCAGGATAGTGAAGGTGTGGTGCATACGCGATGAGCCCGCCGATACGCTCCGAACGGAAGTACCTCGAAATCCTGCGGATCCTTGCGGAGTCGCACGAACCCCTGGGCGCGAAACGGTTGAGCGAGAAGATGGCCGAACGGGGATTCGTCCTGAGCGATCGCGCCGTCCAGTACTACCTCCAGTATCTCGACGAGATGGGGTTTACGGAGAAGGTCGGGAACCGGGGCCGCCTCCTCACCGAGGCGGGGACCGCCGAGAGCGAGAGCGCGCTCGTCGGCGAGCGGATCGGCTTCATCATATCGAGGCTCGAGCGTCTCTCCTTCCGGAGCACCTTCGATCCCATGACCGGGACAGGAAGCGTCGCCTACAATCTCTCCATCGTGCGGGAGGATGACCTCGCAGCCGTCACGGCAGCCTTCGACGAGGTGGCAGCCGCAGGCTACGGGTTCCTGAACACCTACCGGATCGTCGATTCCGACCCCCGCGTACCCGACGGCCATGCCGGGATCATGACGGCCTGCAGCGTCACCCTGGACGGCGTCCTCCAGAAGATGGGTATCCCGACGAGGCTCGAGTATGCCGGCAGGATTGCTGTCGATGGGAACGGCTCTGCCGGGTTCCTCGATCTCATCGGCTACCGCGGGACATCGGTCGACCCGCTCCACCTCTTCATATCCGCCGGACTCACCTCGATAAACCGGGTGGTGACGACCCGGGCCGGCGTAGCGCTTGCGAACGTCCGTGCGGTGCCTGCGGCAGCACGGGGCCTGGTGGAGGAAGCCGCCGGGCTGATGACGGAGTGCGGGTTCGTCTTCCCCGCCGGAGGAGGCATCGGGGAGTTCAACCTCCCAAAACACCCCTACCGGCTCTCCGTCGTCGCGTTTTCCGGCATGAACATGGTGGGGAACGCCGTTGAGAAGGGATATACCTTCAGGACCGAGATTGGTGCCGGGACCACCCCGTTCGAACGGATAGCGGACGCTACCGGATCCAGGTGATCCCGTCGTCGTCCGGGTCGTCGTCCGGTTTCTTCTCTTCTTCTTTCCGGTTCTTTTGTCGGGCGGCCGCGTCGATCACCTCGAGCTTCCCGCGCGAGGGGTCAACCTCCTTCGGGCGGGAACCCGACCGGGCGAACCCCCGGCCGGTCCGGTCCAGCGAACCGTCCTTCGGTAAGGGCATCCCTTCGCGCACGTGCAGGCCGGCTTCCTCGAAAAGGCTGTCCTTCGGCCGCTGCATCCCGTGGCCGAGCGTAACGTGATCGCCGGTGAACACCCCTTCTTTCGGCCGCTGTATTCCGCGATCCAGGGTGCCCGCATCTGCGGAAAGCGACCCGTCACTCGGCCGCTGCACGGGTTTTAGAGATGCGGAGTACGTTATCGCATCATCCTTTGGGGCGGTCTTTTCGATGCTGATCCCTTTCAGGCCGAAGGTGGAGTTCTTCGGCGCGGGCACGGACGAGGTGATCGAGGCGGACCCGGTGAGGTCGATCTCTCTCCCGCCCTGCTTCGGGGGAAGGATGACGGCGCCGTCGTCCTGCTTCTTCTCGGCTTTCGGGAGTATGTCGATGGTATCGTCCCTGCGCTTCTGGCCGCCCCCGCTGCTGCCGGGGAGCGCGATCATCTCGTCTTTCTCCGGTGTAGGCGTATCCGTCATGTATCCACTCTCCTCAAGATATGCCGACTCAAGGGGGGAGGCAAAGCCCGGAGCGTCGTCACTCTCCGGAATCCACGAGTCGGCACCCGATGCCAGGGCGGCCTCCTCGTCGCGCAACCGCTCCTCTTCCTCGGCTCTCAGTCTTTCTTCCTCGCATTCAAGCTGGTATTCCGTCCGGATGTCCCGGATCTCCTCCACCCGGGGGATGTTGGTGATCCCCGAGAGCACGATGATGATCCCGACGAACGATGTCTTCTTCACCGGGTAGTCGCCGGACCGCATCTCGAGCCCGGCGATGCTCCGGTCGATCCACTTCCGGACGGTCTGGAACCCCTTCATCGAGAGTTCGGCCGAAGGGCCGGCGATCAGCACCAGCGCCTTGTCGGCGCTCGTGAGGTCGCAGGGAACCGATACCTCCTCATAGACAGCCTTTTTGGCGAGCGAGATGATCCGGGCGACCTTCTCCTGAGAACCCTGGATGAAGTCTTTGAGCGACTGCCGCCGGTGGAGGAAGTTCAGCCATCCGGTCGGCAGGCGCTCGGCGGCGTAGCCGACCGCGACGAAACCGTTTCCTTTCAGGGTGTTGAGGACCTCCCCTGCATCCAGGACGACCTCTGCTACCTCGAGCCCGGACTCGTTGAACTCCCCGGCACGAAGGAGGAGGCCGATCTGCCGTGCAATCCGCTCGTTGAGCATATTGTAGTGCGTTCTCGGGTCGGATGCGATGGGGAGCTGGCGCAGCTGGTTCATGACGCCGGTGTTCTCCGCCTCGGCCGCAGCTATGACCGCCCTGACCTTGTGCGACCAGGTCTCGTTGTCGAAGAGGATGACGGCATCGACGAGTTCCTGGAGGACGTCGAGGTCGTCGGCGGCTTTGGCCGAGACCCGTTTTCCTTCTTCCAGGCACGGGAGTATGGCGAGGGCGAAGATCGGCTCCACGTAGGACTTCCGGAGCTCGTCGATGATGGGCGGCGCGATGTCGATGACGCTGCCCCCGAGCCCGCAGCAGAGGAGGATGGCATCGATCTCCATTGTATCCATACTCTGGAGCCGGGTCATCACCTCCTCGATATCGATCACGTCGGTGACCCGGGCGCGATCTGTCATATCTACCTGCGGGAAGAAGATCCTCGCGAGGTCCGGGAGATGACGGAGTTGCAGCAGGGAATTCGGGTCGACGTCGATTGCTACCGCACTCATGCAGCAGATTTTGCTTCGCCGGTCGTGGTCGTAGAGTTGATCCACGACCCGTGACCCGGCGCCACCAAACCCGATCGCCAGCACTCGCATAACGTTATACTCCCTGCCTGGTACCCTTGCATGACCGGAGTGATTTCTGCCGCGAAAGAAGCATGCATATCACCCCAAACTACTGATGAATATGTGGGCGGGCGGACATATATATTTCTGTACGTCCCCGGGAAGGCGGGAGTGTGCCCGTTCATAAAACCCCTGTATTTAACAATTCCGGTTTAATCCTCCCGCACTGGAGCCCCCTGCACGGTAAGGAAGAAGACTCGCCGAATGTCCCCGGGAACCCGTTACACCTCTCCGTTTTGCACTACCCGTGCGGTACGTGTCGTTTGACGAGCACAAAATGATAATATATTTAACTCCCTGCACGTAACTACTCAATGAGGTGCATAGCCTTGACTACATATGGAATTGAATTTGTGCCCGGAGCAATCAACGTCAAGCAGGTGGTGAACTACACCAAGCTCGCAGAGTCGAAGGATATTGACTACGCTTGGATCACCAACCACTACAACAACCGTCACGCGTACCCGACCCTCGCCATGATCGCGGCAAACACCGACTCGATCAAGATGGGACCGGGTATCATGAACACGTTCACCGACACCCCGGCAGCCATTGCTTCCTTCATGGCTACCTTAAACGAGATCTCCGACGGACGTGCCGTCCTCGGTATCGGGCCCGGTGACCTCTCGACCCTTCCGAAGCTCGCGATCGACCCCGTCAAGCCCGTCGGCCACCTGAAAGAGGGTGTCGAGCAGATCAGGAAACTCCTCGCCGGTGAGGAAGTCAAGAAGAGCGGCAACATGGAGTTCTTCGACTATGACGGCGCCAAGCTGACCGGCGTCACTCTGCCCGGAAAGAAGGGCATCCCGGTCTACATCGGTGCCCAGGGTCCCAAGGTGCTCGAGCTCGCCGGCACGATCGGTGACGGCGCCCTGATCAACGCCTCGAACCCCAAGGACTTCGACGTCGCTATCCCGATCATCAAGAAGGCAATGGACGCAGTCGACAAGAAGAAGTTCGACGTCGGCGCCTACACCGCCATGTCCATCGACAGGGATGAGAAGAAGGCCCGGAACGCTGCAAAGATTGTTGCCGCATTCATCGCCGCCGGTTCTCCGCCCGCGCTTCTCCAGCGCCACGGACTCAACCTGGACAACGTCGCGAAGATCAAGGAAGCGCTCGGCCGCTTCGACTTCAAGACCGTCGGCGGACTCGTCGGCGACGCGGAGATCGACGCCTTCACCATCGCCGGAACCCCCGACATGGTCAAGCAGAAGTGCGAAGACCTCACAAAGTCCGGAGTTACCCAGATCATCTTCGGTTCGCCGCTCGGCCCCGACATGACCAACTCCATCCGCCTCCTCGGCAAGTACATCGTCTGAGGCAAACAACCATCACCCTTTTTTCCCCGAACCGCATCGGCGCCTGGCTGTGCGGGCCGTTTCCATGGGTATTCCCGGTTATCTCTGGCATTTGTGCACTCTGCCCGACCCCCAGATTCCCACCGCAGCCGACCCGGACAGGGTTTTATACGGTCGGCGCGCCAATCGGTGTATAAAGGACTATGTTCACCACCCATGAGATCCGGACTGAACGGGGAATTCTCCAGTACCGCCGGGAATCGCTCACCGGTATCCGGTGCCGGATCAGTCCTGTCCGTTTTGAGAGGCAGATCGATACCGTCCCTGCCATGCCCGACTCCCGTGACGACTGTCCGTTCTGCCCCGGCGCCGTAGAGATCTCCACCCCGACGTTCGAGGACGGCAGCCGTCTCCGGTGCGGGGAGAGCGTGACGTTCCCGAACCTCTACCCGTTCGCCGAGCGGCACGTGGTCACGGTTATCGCGCCCGATCACGCGCCCGGCCGGTTCGACCGGCGGGGCCTCGCTGACGCCATATCCGGCACGGCACAGGCCCTGGCCAGGGCTCCGGGTTATGCGAGCATCAACTGGAACCACCTTCCTTCGGCCGGCGCGAGCATCGTCCACCCGCACCTGCAGGGCATCGCCGACCCGGAGCCCACCCGCCTCGCAGACCTCTATATCTCCGCCGGGCGCCGCTACCTCACCGACCACGGCCGCCTTTACTGGGACGACCTGATAGAGATCGAGCGCTGCTCTGAGAGGCTCTTCTTCGAAGACGAGATCTTCTGGTCGGCAAACCCCGTCCCCCTCGGCGAGCGTGAGGTCCGGGGAATCCTCCCGATATCGACGCTTGAGGAACTGGAACCGTATATCGAGCCGCTGGCCGACGGGATCCTTCGTGTCATCGACTTTTACCGGAGCCTCGGCACACACGCCTTCAATGCCTCGATCTTCTTTGACGCCCCCGGAAAGGCAGGACGGGGTCATCGGGCGTTCTGCTCCCTCATCGCGCGGTTAAACCCGAACAGCCTCTCCATGTGCGACTCGGCGTTCATGGAGAGGCTGCACCTGGAGCCGGTCGTCCTGACGCTTCCCGAAGCCCTGGGCGCGCTCTTCCGGGAGAAAACGTAAGGTTTGTTGAGCATCTCCGGGTTTACCCATACGCCGCCGGCTCACGCGAAGTGCGACGGACGGAACGTCCGGAGCTCGAGCACCGGAGGTGCGAGGTGCGGGCCAGTCGCATTTCGCGTGAAGATATGTCACTATCCCGGCAGAGGCCTCCCTTTTACTGACAACCAGATATCGTCCGGAGGTTGTGTGAAGCACTCCAGCAGAGCCAAAAATTAATTTCAAGCCGCATCGATTCTCTCCTATGACAGAGCCGCGCGGATTCCTGGTCGGCGGAGAATGGCGAACGAGCACCGAGATCCTGGAGGTCCGGTTCCCCTACACGGGTGAGACGATCGGCCGGGTCTGCCTGGCGGGGAGCGCGGATGTCGAGGACGCTCTCCGTTCTGCAGAGGACGGCTTCTCTCTTGCCCGGCGCCTCCCGGCCCACCGCCGCTCGGAGATCCTCTATGCCCTCGCCGATCTCATCCGGGAACGGTCGCGGGATCTTATCGGGACGATCATGCTCGAAGCGGGCAAGACGCGGGCTCTCGCGGAAAACGAGGTCCTGCGTGCCGGAGAGACGATCGAGGTGTCCGCCGAGGAGGCGCGCAGGATAGACGGCACGATCCTCCCCCTCGACTGGAACGCGGCCGGTGAGGGGCGAATTGGCTGCCTCCGCCGGTTTCCGCTCGGCCCGGTGCTCGCGATCACGCCGTTCAACTTCCCGCTCAACCTCGCCTGCCACAAACTGGGGCCGGCCATCGCCGCCGGAGACTCTGTCATCCTCAAACCCGCATCGGCCACCCCGATCTCTTCGCTGATGCTCGGGGAGATGGCGCTCGATGCCGGCATCCCTGCAGAAGCGATCAGCGTCGTTCCCTGCCGCACCGATCTTGCCGAGCGGATGGTGCGGGACGACCGGATTGCGTGCGTGAGTTTCACCGGGAGCCCGGCCGTCGGGTGGCACCTGAGAGCGATCGCCGGCCGGAAACGCGTCGGTCTCGAACTCGGCGGCAACGCGGCCGTGATCGTTCACGAAGATGCCGATATCCCCTTCGCGGCCGGCCGTATCGTTGCCGGCGCGTTCTCGAACGCCGGCCAGACCTGCATCTCGGTGCAGCGGGTCTACCTCCATCGCCCGATCTACGAGGAGGCGCTTGCGCTGCTCGTCGACCGTGCCCGTGCCCTTACCGCCGGTGACCCGCGCGAGCCCGGCACCGACGTGGGGCCGATGATCTCGGAGTCTGCCGCCGCCACGGCGTTTGCGAAGGTGCAGGACGCCGTCGCCGCGGGCGCGAAGGTGCTCGCGGGAGGAACCCGCGACGGCCCGGTCGTTATGCCGACGGTCCTTATCGACGCGACGGCGGATATGGAGGTGAACCGGACCGAGGTCTTCGCCCCGGTGGTGACGGTCACCCCCTACGAGACCTTCGAGGAGGCGATTGCACTTGCGAACGACTCCGAATACGGTCTGCAGGCGGGCATCTTCACCCACGATTCACGGAAGATCGCGCAGGCGTTCGCGGACCTCCGGGTCGGCGGCCTGGTGGTCAACGACATCTCGACGTTCCGGATGGACCACGCGCCCTACGGCGGGGTCAGGGGTTCGGGCATCGGGCGCGAGGGGCCGAAGTACGCGATCGAGGAGATGACCGAAGAGCGGATGATGATCTTTTTGCCGTAGGGGGCTGTGGTGGGTACCGTGCGGCGAGTTTCTTAGACGGGCAGTGGCTTCCTGAAGGGGAAGGTGTTTGAGAAGGTCGCTGCTCGCGAATTGCTTCTCGTTTTTTGCATCTGCCACAATTCTACGACCCAAGTGGCACGGTTTTCGAGGTGATATCGCCACGCACTGCCCCCGCCCCTCGTGGGCGGGGGAGGAGGCCGAAGG
>NZ_DAFZ01000098.1:0-1414 GCF_002498065.1 Methanoculleus sp. UBA208
GGAGGAATTCAACAAAGCCCGAGAAAGACTTTCTTCTCGGATACTGCCGCCCCACTGTCCGTATGATCTTCAACCAAGATCTCGTATTGAAGTCATCCCAAAAGTACCACATGGTTAAAGATTCACAGGGTTCTGAACGCAATTAAGAGCGCTCATAACAAATTGGACGATCTCCTGTGTCGCATTACTGAAACGGCTTCCCATTGGCTATCGCCACGCGGGGGAGGGGCCGGGGAGGTGCGACCGGAGGGAGCTTGAGATGACCGAAGGTCTTCGAACGGGTGTCCCCCTCCCGGCAGAGACGTTTTGGGATGGCCTCATTGTTAAAAAGGTAAATCAAACACTTACGCCTAACTTCGGAAATCAGCACGAACCTTGTAATCCTGTCTTTTCCTTAAAATATCCCATGTGTTTATCCAAGAGGCTTTGAACTGCCTTGCGATTTTGGAAAGGATCACTTACTCCGTCTTCAATGAATTTTATGCCACCTTCCCGTAAGATGTATCGATCTAATGAACACCCACCATGAGAATTGCAATGAAATTGACCAATAAAATCTTTTTTTTGTGCCTCTTCAAATTTTGAAAATTCACAGTAATTAACGAAGCGATCAACAAAATCAACACCTTGTTTCGTACCATGACCAAAGATCCATACAAGGTTAACATTCTCATTTTCGATTATTTGTCTAAATTCGATTGATTTGTCACATACGTAGACCTTAAATGGGATTTTTTCCATTAAAAACCTGTCAATGAGTATATCAGCGCCATCGAGATAAACACTCTTATCAAGAAATCCAAAACGTTTCTTCAAACATATAAAAATCCCCGCATGGTTTCCTCTGATCTCCCCTTGATCAGTCTGCTGAATTTTTTTGATGACTTTTCTCTCGGAGATCTCTCTAGCCTCTTTATCATATAATTGTCTTAAAATGTATGAGAAGTATGATAACAGTAACTTGAGAAATTTAATTATTACAATGGAGAATCCTAAAGTTTTTACATCGGATTTCAAACTCCTATAGGTAGGGAATAAAAGAGCAGTAAAAATAACTCCTATGCTTAACCCAATATAGAAGTCTAGTTGCATGTAAGTACAATATCAACGCCTTAAAATAACTTTTCTGGGAAGGTGCCGGTTAGGGAACGTATTTGACAGCAGAGACACGATTATCTCGAGATCGCGTTAGATCGCCATTTCGTTGGTCGTTGTTCCATGTGATCATCATGGGCTATGAGTTAAACACCTTGAGCGGATGTAGGAGTGAAAGTGTGCGGTAGAGAGGCAGGAAGGCAGTGTAGCACCAGACTCGCGACACCGTTCTCTCGAAGGAAAAAGGCCAATGCGTCGTAAAACCATGTGACAAAGTACACTGATTACACGACCTCAATCGTCCAGTGATCGTCCAAAA
>NZ_DAFZ01000098.1:1738-21855 GCF_002498065.1 Methanoculleus sp. UBA208
TCCAAAACTCTTTTCTATGGCAATCCCGCTAACGCTCCATTGTTGCCGGATGGTCAAAATCGTCCAAGGAACTTGAACCTCCAAGGAAAACAAAGCCGCTGGGGGGAATCGAACCCCCGACCTGCTGATTACGAATCAGCCGCTATACCGCTAAGCCACAGCGGCAACTGCCCTAGAATATTACACCTTCGGAATTAAAAAGGTATCACCCGCCGGGAACCCGCCGGTCCGGGCCCGTTCAGGAGTACCCCCGGATGGTGACGTTGCTCTCCTGCTGGGCGGCGGCCTCCGGGGCGGGGATCTTGCCGAACTTCTGCTCGTAGTCGGCGACGCTCTTTGTGAGCACCTCGACCAGGTTCTTCGCGTGCCGGGGGCTGATCGAGACGATTGCCTTCCCCCGTGCCTGGTTCATGCCGGGGATCTCGTGCAGGAAGAGGAACGTGAACTCGTCCTCCTTGTAGGCGATCTGGATGCGGTTCGAGTAGACCGGGTCGAGATTGCCGGGAATGTTGACCGATATCTCGCGGTTTGCCATACCCTTCTTCTGTGACTCCCTCCGGCATAAGAGTTGGTCTTGGCCGGGTCGCCGCCGGTGCGGAGCGTAAGGCGCTAAATAGCGGGAGGACGTACCTCCTATCAAACGCAACCACGTTATCCATGACCGACTACATCCCGGTATCCGGCGTCGTCGCCTGCCACGTCTGCCCCCGCCGCTACTACTTCGAGCGCTCGGAGGAGCACCCGGAGTCACCCCGCTACACCGTCTGCAAACAGGTCTCCACACACCTCGGGGAACTCCTCGAAGCGGAGCAGATCTGGCGGGAGGTCCTCTGCGTACTCCCCGATGCCTCCGAAGAGACCCGGGAGCTTCTCGACGAGTGCGTCGCCGCCTGCAGCGAAACCTCCTGGCAGCGGCCGGTCCAGGCCGACCTCGGCGTCGAGTCCGACACCCTCGGCATCCGGGGAAGAGTCGATAAAGTCTTCGAGGACGGCACGTTCGCCGTCGCCAGGTCGAGCACCGCCCCGAAGGCCGGGGTCTACGGCACCGACCGGCTCCGGGTCGCCTGCTACGTTGCCTGCCTGCACGAAACCCTCGGGCGCCCCGTCGCCGGCGGCTACGTCGAGTACGTCGCGAGCGGCGTCTGCCGCTACGTCGAGCCCCAGCCCCGGGACCGGCGGGAGATGATCAAGGCGATCCGGGCGGCAAAGAGGGTCGTCGCGGGGGAGATCCCGCCGCGGCCCCTCCGGGCCCCCTGCGAGGGCTGCCCCCACCTCGAGCGGTGCACCGCCGGGCCGCGGCGGCTCTCGGACCTCTTCTGAACAGTCTGGAGTTCGAGGGATGCGAAGACATAGCCTCACGCGAAGCCGCGAAGAACGCGAAGCCCGTGTGGCTATTAGCGTTCCCCTTCGCGGCTTCGCGCCTTCGCGTGAGTCAGTGGTGCCCGGTCAGGCAGGAGTGTGCCACTACCCTGCGTTCTCGAGCAGCGTCTTCGATAAAATATACTCGTCTTTCGCCTCGCGGGTCGTGCCGACGATCAGCCACCGCTCGTCGCCGTGCTCCTCCACGACGCCCTTCGCCTCGATAACCTCGCCCGCAAGCGCCTGACCCGAGTAGGTATGAGTGAACGAGAGCACCCGGGAGATTCCATCATGGTCCACCGCGTAGACCACCGGGCTGTCGAAGGAGAGCGACGCGTCCGTGACCGTCGCCTCGATCGTCGCCCGGCCGACCACCTTCCCCGCACCGGCCGGAACCGCGTCTAGGTTCCCGTAGTCCCGGGTGTAGAGGAGGTCGAAGTAGGTCCCCTCGAACTCCCCCCGGTTCCACTTCCGCTGCTCGTGCAGGACGAAGGCCTCGAACGATATCTCTGGCACCCTTTTATCGTAGACCTTCCGCCACATCGCGGCGCTCATCCCGGGGATCACCCCCCTCTCCACGAGGCGGCGGAGCTGGCCCTGCGCGGAAAACCAGGCGCCGCCGTAGACCACCAGGTCGATATCCGATGCGTCGTTCTCAAGGCCGCAGAGGAGCGAACCCGTGCACCCGAACGAGCCCGGTGGAAGATCGAAATGAGCAAGAAGCCTTCTCACCCGCTCGTTCCGGGCCGTCACACCGGCAATCTCCTCCTCCGGCTTGTAGACCCGGGCCACGTCGCAGTAGGGCACCCGGTGGACACTGTCCAGGTACTCCGGCTTGTGCGCCCGGACCCAGTCGAACGACTCGCCAAAATCGTATTTGTGGTACCGCCGGCCGGCGAGGCTCGTCCGCTCCCCGTCCGCGTCGGGGACGTAGCGGAGGATGCACCCGATCCGGTCGGCGTTGTCGTAGTTCGAGACCGCATAGAGGCAGCCGTCGCGATCCTCGATGAAGTCGCGAAGCCGTATCGAATTCATTTCAGGCTCTCCAGGAACGCCTCCACCGCTTCCCATCCCGCACCCTTCCGCAGGATGCGCCGGACGGTCAGGTCCACCACCGTGCTCGGCGTCCCGGGGAGTTCCCCCCCGTCGACCAGGTAGTCGTGGGGGACGGAGATCTCGTCGGGCCGCGTCGGCGGGATGTCGTCCGAGATGTTCGCGCTGGTCGCCGTGATCGGCGCATCGAGCCGGGCGATGATATCGACGGCGACCGGATGATCGGGCCACCGGATGCCGACAAGGCCGGTGCCGCCCGTCAGCACCGCCGGCAGGCAGGACTTCGCCGGGAGGATCACCGTCACCGGGCCGGGCAGGAACCGCTCGATGAAAGCCCTCGCCGCATCGTCCACCTCCGCGACGGCGGAAAGCATCTCCATATCCGAGACCGCAATCGACATCGGTTTACCCACCGGCCGGTTCTTTGCCTCGTAGACCCGCATCACCGCATCCTCGGAGAGGGCGTCCGCCCCGAGGCCGTAGACTGTCTCGGTGGGATAGACGATGAGCCCGTCCCGCGAGAGCACTTTGACAGCCATATCGATCGGATCCATCAGAACTCACGCCCACGCACGCGGTTGATATCGAAGACCGCCTTGCCGCTGACGTGCATCACGGCAAAGACCCCGGCCTGGATGGGGTCGGTCACGACCAGGTCGGCATGCCCGGGGACACTCCCGGCCATCTTGAGGGCGATCACCGGGATGCCCCCCGCCCTCACCCGGTCCACGGCCCGCGAGACCTCGCCGCCCATCAGCGACCCGGCGAGCACCAGGATGGACGCCCGGGGAAGCCGCGCCACCGCGTCCACGGCGAGCGCGAGGGTTTTTTCGCCGACGAGGGGGATCGTGTCCACCGATATCCGCTCGCCGCGGATGTTGTGGCGGTCCGCCTCGTTCACGGCGCCGAGCGCCACCTGCGCCACCTGCGCACCTCCGCCGATGATGATCACCCGTGACCCGAATATCCGCGAGAACGGCGGATAGATGGTGACGTCGACGACGGATGGCACCCTTGCCAAGTCGGCGATGAGCTCCGGGTGGTTCCCGCACTCCTCGAACTCGAAGTAGAGGCAGGCCTTCCCGGTGTTCGGGCCGTCGGTGATGATCGACTGCTGGATCATCTGGATGTTGGCCCGGTAATCCGCCATCACCGTGGCCACGTCGCGCAGCACGCCTGCCCTGTTCTCGGTGATGATGCTCAGGGCATACATATCGGTATCGGTGGTCATGACCCTCCCCCGCCGGAGATTAAAACGTCCTCCGATCGTTTCACGAACAGGGCATTTTTCGTCATATCCTCGTTAATTGATAGATTTTGGTCTCATAAGGGTTATAGGTTTTCAGTGGCGGTCTCCCTCGCGGCAAGAGCGGCCGCGAGAAGGCCCAGAGGAATGTTGAGAAAGTACAGAACCAGCCGCCAGAGCACGACGAAGAGACCGAGGAGGTAGGTGGGCACGACCCGGCTATACAGCGTGGCGGCGCCGAGCTCCGCGATCCCTGCCGCACCGGGGACGAGCGGAACGGCCGCGATCATCTGGAGGACCCCCTGGAAGAGGAACGACTCGGGAAAAGACGGCGGCAGCCCGAGAGCGACGAGCAGCGCCGACGCCGTGGAGAAGAGGAAGACCCAGTCGAGGATGCTGATCAGGATCGCGCCGCCGACGGCCCGGCGGCCGGCCCTCGCAAACCGGGAAGAGCCCGCGGCAAAGGTCTCGGCCTCGCGCTCGACCCGTTGTGCGAGGCGCTCCGCACCCTCCGCGCCCGGACAGAACCGGAGCCAGCGCCGGCTCCGGCCGCACCGGGCGAGCACACGGGAGGCAACGCTGCCGAGCACCCGCTTCGTGAAAGACGGGCGCCGGACCAGGACGGCGAGCGCGAGCAGGAGGACGAGGACGAGGATGAGGAAGGCCGCCACCGGGTAGAAGACGGTGGCGGCAAGGTAACTCCAGAGGTGCCGGACGGCGAGAAGGGCGGCGAGGGTGAGGGAGACGAAGACGGCGAGGTCGAGTACCCGCTCCGTGATGACGACGGCGACGGCGTCCCCGACGGCCAGCCCTGAATGCGAGAGCCGGTGGATCCGGACGGGCTCGCCACCCACCTGGCCGGGGGTGATCGATCCGGCGAAGAGCGAGAGGAACTGGGTGACCGTGAGACTCCGGAACGGCACGGTGTAGCCGAGACCGCGGCAGAGAACCCCGATCCGCACCATGCGGCAGAGGATCGACGCGGCCCGGAGCCCCAGGGCAAGAAGGAGAGCCGCGACGCCGACCTCCCCGAGGTAGGCCCGTGTCTCGGGAGTGAAGGTCGCCGCGAGAAGCCCCGCGAGAGCTGCGCCGCTGATGAAAAGCGAGAGCGCGATCCAGCGCCGGCGCTTCATGCCCGTTTCTCTCCCCACAGAACGCTCGTCCCGTTTAGCACCACGGCAGGTAGGTATCGCTCATCACGATTACATCTTCCCCCGGAGCGGGGTTCGGGAGTCCTCCTGATCCGACGACCCGGAAGGCATCGCCGCAGGAGCACCCGTCAGGCCGGCGAGGGTCCGGAACACGGGAGAGCGTTCTCCGGGGGCAGGGCACCGCCGTTCGAGAAGCCTTATGGGCGGTGAGCAATAGATCTCCCTTCCATGGATGGCAAACACCGGGCGGCCTACACCGTGATCGTCCTCTTTGGTGTAGTGAGCCTTTTCGGCGATATCATCTACGAAGGGGCGCGGAGCGTCTCCGGGCCGTACCTCTACCTCCTCGGCGCCGGCGCCCTCGCCGTCGGCGTGGTCGCGGGCCTCGGCGAGTTCCTCGGCTACGCCCTCCGCCTGGTCTCCGGGTACCTGGCCGACACCACGCGGCACTACTGGGCGATCACGTTCATCGGCTACGGGATGCTCGCCGCGGTCCCGCTCCTCGTGCTCGCCGGGTCCTGGGAGGGCGCCGCGCTCCTCCTCATCCTCGAACGGATGGGGAAGGGCATCCGGGTGCCCGCACGGGACGCTATCCTCGCGAACGCCACGACGACAGTCGGGCGGGGCTGGGGGTTTGCCGTACACGAAGCCCTCGACCAGATCGGGGCGATCATCGGGCCGCTGATCTTCACCGCCGTCTTCCTCGCGCAGGGAGACTACCGGAACGGGTTTGCCCTCCTCGCCATCCCGTTCGCGCTGATGATCCTCGCTCTTCTCTTCGCCCGGCACCGGGCACCCGAACCGGCGTCGCTTGAGGGCGGCGGCCCCGCCTCCCGGGCAACCACCCTCCCGGGCTCCCTGCTCCCCTACGGCGTCTTCACCGCGCTCACCATGGCCGGGTTCGCGGCGTTCCCGATCATCGCCTATCACTTCGCCATCACCGGCACGGTCTCCGAAGCAGAGATCCCGCTCTTCTACGCCGTCGCCATGGGCGTCGACGCCGTCGCGGCCCTCGTGATCGGCCGGGCGTACGACCGGTTCGGGCTCGTCACCCTCCTCTCCGTGCCGCTGCTTGCCATCGGCATCCCCTTTCTCGCCTTCGGGACCAACTACGCCTTCGCTTTCGTCGCCGTGGTGCTCTGGGGCGCGGCGATGGGTGCGCAGGAGACGATCCTCCGCGCCGCCGTCGCGGACTACACCCACATCAGCAAGCGCGGGACGGCGTACGGCATATTCAATACGGTTTACGGGGCGGCCTGGTTCGCCGGGAGCATCTTCATCGGCTGGGCCTACACGGTCGCCGTGCCGCTCGTCGTCGGATTCCTGGTGACGATGCAGATCGGGGCGCTCGCAGCGTTCGCCCGGGTGAGGCATGGGTTTGCCGCACCGGCGTGACCCGGGGTATAAAAAAGGTGGGGACCGCCGGATGCGTATCCGGTAGTGTCGAAGGGGCAAGGGTCCCGGCGTCACCGGGCGCGGATCTCCTGTGCCACCTTCCGCCCGAGCTCGTAAGCCCGTGCGAGCTCGTCGCCGTCCGGACGGTAGTTCACCTGGAACCCACCGCCGATCACCTCGATCCCGGCCGCTTCCAGGGCCGCATCCGCCTGGGCGACCGCACCGCCCATGCCGCCGTGCGACCCGAAGGCACACCCGATCTTCTTCGCTGTAAGGCGGCCGGGCGCAAGCCCGCGGAGGTAGCTGAGGAAACCGGCCACCGTGGGGAGGACCTCGTCCTGGAGTGTCGGCGACCCGACGAGAACCGCCTTCGAGTCGAGGATCTCCGTGACGACGTCGCTCCTGTGCGTTCCTTCGTAGCGGCCGTCGCGGAGGAGGCAGACCCGGACATCGGCGCCTTCGGCCATGACGCCCTCGGCGATCGCCTTCGCCATCATCGTGGTCGAGCCGTGCATGGTGTCGTAGACGATCGTGACCTTATCCTTTGCAACGCCCCGGCTCCAGTCGGTGTAGGCCTTGAGGATATCGCCGGCATGCGACCGCCAGATGACGCCGTGGCTCGGCGCGATCATCCTGATATCGATCCCGAGACCCCCGACCTCGTCGAGCTTCTTCAGGACCTTCGGCGCCAGCGGTATGATCAGGTTCGCGAAGAACTTCTGCGCGTGGGCCATCGCCGCGTCCCTGCCGAGTTCGTCGTCGAACCGGGCGGCGCTTGCGACGTGCTGCCCGAAGGCGTCGTTCGGGAAGAGAATGGCGTCTTCGGCGAGGTAGGTGAACATCGAATCGGGCCAGTGGAGCATCGGCGCCTCGAGGAAGACGAGCGTCTTCCCGCCGAGGTCGAGGGTATCGCCGGACTTAACGACCCGGATGTTCCAGCCTGTAGTGTCGTAGTGGCGGGCAAGACCGGCGCGAGCCCGCTCCGTGCAGTAGATCGGGGTGTCGGGCATCCGCCGCACGAGCGCGGGCAGGGTGCCGGAGTGGTCCATCTCAATGTGGTTCACGACGATGTAATCGATCATAGCGGGGTCGCAGACGGACCCGACACGGCCGAGGACTTCGCCCTCGAACCCGTGGTAGGCGCCGTCGATGAGCGCGGTCTTCTCGCCCCGGACGAGGTAGGCGTTGTAGGTCGTTCCCGGGAGGGTGTAGCCGTGGTACTCCCTCAGGTTCCAGTCGATCGCCCCGACCCAGTGGACGCCGGGGGCAAGTTCTGCAGCCATCATTTCTATCACCCAGTTGTTCGGAACAATACGAACATTCCAGTATATCCGAACAATTGATATATCTCCCTTTCGATTTTACTCTATGGAGCACGGGATGAACAGCCGAAGACCCGGGCGGCCGAAGGCGACCCTGGAGATCGACCTCTACTCGACTCCTGCGGGTGCGCGGGCGGTCGAGAACCCGGTGCGGCGTGCTATCCTCGCGGCCCTCAGGGAGCGCGAGCACACGTTCGATGAGATCGTCTCTCTTGTGGGCCGGGCGAAGTCGACGGTCTCGGTGCACCTCCAGGAGATGGCGGCGGCGGGCGTGATCGGGTCCCGGACAGACCCGGAGGACTCCCGCAAAAAGATATTCTTCGTCACCGGCGACCTCGTCGCGAGCGTCTCGCCGGACAACCGGGTGGCCGATGCGATAGCCGCCTATGCGGGGGCGTACCAGGCGGGGTCGGGCGACCCCAACGTGTTCTACCGGCTCGTGTTCCGGACGATCCGGGTCTCGCTCATGCAGGAGGGGATCCTCCTCGACCCGCTCCTCTCCCGGGCCGGGGAGCGGATCGGCGAAGAACTCTACCCGGCGGTTGCCGATCCGGAGACCGGAGCCTTCTGCGCGAATATCGCCCGGTTCTGGGCGGAGCACCGCCTGGGAAGGGTCGAGATCGCGGAGACGGACCCGCTCGTCCTCCTCGTCTACGACTGCTTCGAGTGCGCCGACCTGCCCGTGACCGGGAAACCCGCGTGCGCGTTCGACTCCGGCATCCTCCGGGCACTCTTCTCCCGCCACTACGGCCGGCCGACGGCGGCGGTCGAGACCCGGTGTTACTCGATGGGGTTCGACCACTGCCGGTTCGAGATCGCTGTGGAAGGCGGCGGAGAACGGGCGTGACAGCGCAGGGGTGCCGGATCTCGGAATAACAGGCAAAACCCGAGAAATAAAATCGTCATGCGATAGCCGGGGATCGAACCCGGACTAGAGGCTTGGGAAGCCCCTGTCCTACCATTAGACTACTATCGCACCGGTACCGGTACATGTTGGCCCAGGAGAACATAAACATTCGGCTCACTCCGTTGCCTTCCGGCAACGCGGCAGGGTGAACGTGACGGCAGCCCCCCCGCCCGGGCGGCCGGGGATCCGATCGCCCGCACGGACGCTCCCCCCGTAGCGTTCCACAAGCATCCGGACGATGTAGAGGCCGAGGCCCTTACCGCTCTTCTTCGTCGTGCCACGGTGGTTGCGTTCGAACAGACGCGGCTTGAGGTCGTCGGGAATCCCCGGACCGGTATCGGCAACCGTCACCGACACCGTATCTTCCTCCTCCCGAACGCCGATAGCGATCTCGACGGCCGGCCCGCCGAACTTGATGGCATTGCCGATCAGGTTTGCAAAGACCTCGCTGACGAGGTCGTCGGCGAGAACCGTTGCATCCGCTCCGGTGCAGGCAATACGGGCATCCGCGTGGTAACTGCAGATCCCCCGGATCACCGGCTCGAGCCGCACCGGCCGAAGCTCGGCAGGCCCGGCCTTGAGCCTGCGAAGCGTCAGGACGTTCCGTATGATCTCGCTGCTCTGGTAGACGGCCGCAAGCGACTTCCCGACGAGCGCCCCGTCCGACTCGGCAGCGGACTCGAGGTGCATCTGCAGGTAGCCCATCGCGATGGTGTTCGCGTTGTTGATGTCGTGGGTGAGGATATCCATGTAGAGGTTGGCCTCGGCGGCCGCGGCGTTCGCCTCCTCGAGGTACCGATTGGCGGAGGCGAGTGCCGCTTCCAGATCCTCCTGGAGCATACCCTTCACGACCGCATTGCCGAGCTCGTTGCCTATGGCAAGAAGGACCGCCCGCTCGCTTCGCGTGATCGTCCCCCTGACCCTGCTCCCGACCCCGATCCATCCCGCCGGGCCGTCGTCGCCGGGGATTGGCACCACGGCAAGAACCCGAACCCTGGAGCCGGGATACCTCGTTGAGAAGTCCTCGATGCACTGCATCGCGCCGGCCTGGAGAATCTCCTGGTAGAGGGGATCCTCCCGGCGCACCACCGGCGGCAGGACCTCGCCCACCCCCTCCTGGGCACGGAGAACCGCCGCATCGTCCCGGGGGCGCATCAGGTAAACCGCCCCGTGGTCGAACCCGAGCAGGGTGAGAATCTTTGCGAGCGAGACCCGGCAGAGGTCTTCCAGCCCGTGGGCTGCAGCCGCGGCAGCGACGACCTCGTTGACGACCGAGAGGCGCATGTTCTCTTCCCGAATCGCCTCTTCCGCCCGATGCCGTTCTGTGACGTCCCGGAGCGAGACGACCAGCCGTCCCGGGGCGGCTCCGTCCTGTGCGAAGCGGGTGATCGTAATCTCCGCGGGCCATTCGGTGCCGTCGAGCCTGCACAACGTGCACTCTCCCGAAGCAGGCGCCTCCCCGGAGAGGGCCTGTTCCCGGTAGGCCCGGACGACCTCCCGATCCCTCCCGGCAACCAGATCGTACGGGTTCCGCCCGACCAGATCCTCCCGCCCGGCCCCTCCGAAGAGCCGGATCGCGGCCGCATTCGCCTCCACGACCTCCCTGCCCGAATCGGTCAGGAGGAACCCGACATCGGTGGTGTCGAGGATGACCCGGAGTGTCTCCTCCGAACGACGGAGCCGGCTCTCCATCCGCTTCAGTTCCGCCGTTCCGGTGACCACCACGCAGCCCTCCTGCCGGCCGGGGAGAAGGCCTGCCGAGAGGAGCACCGGGCAGGACGTCCCGTCCCGGCCGGCGAGGCTGCAGTCCAGGCCTTCAATTCTGCCCTCCTCGAGGGCTCCGGCGAGCCCGGGATACCCGGGCCAGATCGCGGGCACCTCCAGGGACGGGACATCGTCGTCCGGATATCCGAGCATTGCAGAGCACTCCCGGTTCATCTCCGCGATCTTCCCGGTTTTGGGCGAGAAGAGAAAGATTCCCGCCCCGGACGTCTCGAAGATCCCCCGGTACCGGCTCTCCCGTGCCTGCAGGCGACCGGAGAGGTTCGATACGACGACGGCGACGACGAAGAACATTGCGATGCGGAGCAGGGCGTTTGCAATCTCTACCCCGTCGCCCGGGGAGAAGTATAGCACCTCTGCAAAGTAGCCGGCGGCAAGCGCACCGGCAAACGCAACGCCCCGCTCCGGGTACCGGTAGGCCGCAAGGACGATCGGGATGTAGAAGAGATGGGAGAAGACGATGAAAATTCCGGTGGAGAGGCAGTACGTCGTGGCACCGAAGGCGATCAGGACGGAAGCAGCGATGCTAACGTTGAGAAGGCTCTCCTTTGTGAACCCGTCGGAGAAATGGTGTTCCGGGTGCCCTTCCTTCACGCAACAGAGGTCGCTTTAACCCGTAATAAACCCCCACGAATCGCTTTCCGCCCCGGAACCGGGCACACCTCCGATACCCTTAAGACGCCTCCCGGAGAATATGATGCAGCACAATATGTGCTGGCTATGGTAAGTCCGACGTGCTCCCGGAAGCACTGCCCGTAAGGGGCTCGGGATTACAGAGATTAGTCAGTAAAAGGACTCTTTTCTGGACTTAGCATAGTATATCTAACGGAGGTGCATGAATGGCAAGAATGTACGCTCGGCGCCGCGGAACCAGCAGTTCCGTCCGACCCTACCGGAAGGAAGCGCCCGAGTGGTCCAACACGGACACAGCTGAGATCGAGAAGATCATCGTCGAGCTCCGCAAAGACGGCATGTCGACCAGCCAGATCGGCCTTGCGCTGCGTGACAGGTACGCCGTCCCCGACGTCAAGCTCGCCACCGGCAAGCGCGTGAACGAAATCCTCCGCGAGAAGGGCCTTGAATCGGAGATCCCCGAGGATCTCCGGAACCTGATGCAGAAGGCACTCGGGATAAGGAAGCACCTTGCGGAGAACAAGAAGGACGTGCACAACGTCCGGCAGCTGCAGATTGCCGAGTCCAAGGTGCGCAGACTGGTCAAGTACTACGTCAGGTCCGGACGGATGCCGAAAGGCTGGACCTACAAACCGGAGACCGCGGAGATCCTGCTCACCCGCTGATGATCCATGTCGCTTGACGCCGCTGCTGCAGGTCTCGCCGACCACCTGCTCAAGCAGGAGTTCGTGGAGGTGCTGGCGCACCACGATGCGGACGGTATAGCCGCCGCATCCATCCTCTGCCACGCCATGTTCCGCAAGGGCGGACGGTTCCGGCTGAGGATCCGCCCGGGCATCACCACGGCCGACCTCCCCGGCGACGGCAGCGTGCTTCTCTGCGACTTCGGATCGGCACTCACGGACCTCCCCGGCGACGTAATGGTGGTGGACCACCACCTGCCCCATTTCGAGGGCGACTACCACGTCAACCCGCACCTCGCCGGGATCGACGGCGACCGGAACCTCTCGGCGGCCGGCGCGGCCTACCTCGTCGCCCAGCGCATGGGAGACAACCGGGATCTCGCGGGGCTCGCGCTCCTCGGGACCATCGGGGACGGTCAGGTCATCGAGGGGCCGAACCGGGAGATCGCGAGCGATGGCATCGCGAACGGATTCATCGCACCCCGCCGCGGCCTCCGCCTCCCGGGGAGAGGTCTCGTCGAGCAGCTCGCGCTCGCCGTCAACCCCTACCTCCCCGGGTTCTCGGGCGATCCCGAGACCGCCCGGGCACTGGTCGCCGAGGTCACCGACGAGGACGACGTGGACGTCGAGTCCCTCCTCTCCCGGATCGTCCTTACGGCCGCCCCGAACGCATCAGTCTCCGCCATGTGCGGGATCTGGGGCACCACCTACAGCCTCGGCCGGGAGGTGATCGACGAGGCCCTGAATCTCGCCGCCGTCGTCGACGCCTGCGGCAAGGCAGGCAACGGCGACATCGGCGCATCGCTCTGCCTCCGCTCGAGCCACGCGCTCCAGGAAGCCTGGGAGATCACCGCCCGCTACCGGCAGGCGGTCGTCGCCGGCATCCGCGGGGCGCGCCGTCTCGACGAGCGCGTCGCCCTCTTTGCGGTGGACGACGGAGGGGTGGCAAGCGACGTCGCGGACGCGCTCGCAAACGACTTCGTCCAGAACGGCCCCGTCTTCGTCATCGGAGAGAGCGGGGGCCGTTACGCCGTATCGGCACGCTGCCCGCCGGGCATCGACCTCGACCTCGAGGCGCTGATGCGGAGGCTCGCGGAGGCGTGCGGCGGCCAGGGCGGCGGACACCGCCGGAGGGCCGGCGCCCGGATCGGCGCCGACCAGGCGGACCGGTTCAGGCAGGAACTCCTGGAGGCGATTCCCGCATGATGCGGATCGAGGGCACCATCGAGACGCCGCACAGCCTTCCCGAATGTGTGGCGGCGGCACTCGAGCCCGACAACCTCACCCTGATCAGGACATCCCCGATCGGGGGAGGGGTGCGGGCCGAGATCGACGGGACAAGGCTCCGGTCGATCATCGCTTCGGTGGACGACTACCTCATGAACCTGGCGATAGCGGAGGACGTATGCACCTCCGCCTCACGGCGGCGGCAGAGCGGATCGGAGAAGTCCGGAGTGGAATCAGGATCTAATGGGCTGAAAAATCGATAATAACGGAAAAGAAGTGATACCATGGCAAGGAAGAAACAGGTTGGAAGAAGGCTGGAAGGCTGGAAGGCCAAGAAGTGGTACCGTGTTTACGTACCCGACGCCTTCGGCAAAGCCGAGATCGGCGACGCCATCTCGGCCGACCCCGAGAACATGGTCGGCCGCATCATGACCGCAACGCTCGGCGAAGTTGTGCAGGACTACTCGAAGTCCCACATCAAGATGAGATTCAAGATCAACAACGTGGCCGGCGACGCCGCGTACACCGAGTTCGTCGGGCACGAAGTGACCCGGGACTACCTCCGGTCGATGGTCAAGCGGCGGGCATCCCGCATCGACACCATCCACCCGATCGTCAGCAAGGATAAGAAACTCCTCCGGGTGACGGTCGTCTGCCTCACCCTATCGAGGGCCGACCAGAGTCAGGTCCACGCCGTACGGCAGGCGATCTCGCAGGCCCTCTCCGCCCGGGCGGCGGAGAGCGACTTTGAGACCCTGGTCAAGGATATCGTCTCCGGCGACATGGCCCGGGACGTCTTCAAGGTCGTAAAGACGATCTACCCGATCCGCCGGGTCGAGATCACCAAGTCCAAACTGGAGCAGGTCGCGGCCGTATAAGGCCGGCTGCCCACCCCACTTTTATAATCATCCTGTCTTCGCCGTTCCCTCGATCCCGGTGACCGGGACAAGACGAAGGATATATGCCCTATGACCGGATATACCTCCGCCGGAGTGGCAACGAGGTGATCATGGTGACGGCCCAGGGGCAGTATGCAGGTACGCGGCGGGCAGACCGGGTTCTGCTCAGCGAACGGCCTTTTGACGAACAGCAGGCGATAGCGAGGGAAATCGTCAGGAGAATGCTCGTCGAGTTCCACCGCGAGTGGACCGACCTGCAGGGCAGGGAGAGCGGCAAGGCCCTGATTCTCGCCTCAAACGCGCTGCTCGAGCGGTATTCGCACCAGCTCTACGACGTCATATGCGGGATGGAGTCGATCCTCGGCGAAGACCTCGCCGTGGAGATCCGGTGCCTCACGGCCGATATGATCAAGACGACCAATATCCTCATCATGCTCGGCTGCGGGGAGGAGTGCCGCGCCGAAAGCGACGCCCTCGCGAAGGAGGCGCTCCGCCAGGTCGAACAGTGCCTGACGCTCGTCCAGAAGGGAGGAGGCGGCCTGTCAACCAGGGTATTCGTCGTCCACCGGGAAGAGTAATCAGGTTCTGGATCGCACCTGTTCTCGATGACTGCTCACAAGGTTCTCTTCCTGGTACTGGACGGGATCTCCGACCGCCCCTGTGAAGCACTGGACGGGCTGACCCCGCTCGCCGCCGCACGGACCCCGGTTCTCGACCGGATCGCCGCTGAAGGCGTATGCGGGATCATGGACTCCATCGCACCCGGCATACGCCCCGGATCCGACACCTCCCACCTTGCCCTGCTCGGCTACCCGCCGCACGAGTACTATACCGGCAGAGGCCCGCTCGAGGCCGAAGGGACCGGCATCCACATGACCGCAGGGATGATCGGGTTTCGGTGCAACTTCGCCACCGTGGACGCAGACGGCCTCGTCACCGACCGCCGGGCCGGGCGGATCTCCGAAACGGAACCCCTTTCGGAGGCCATCCGGGACGGCGTGGATCTCTCGGCGCTCGGTCTCGAGTTCCGGTTCGAGTCGGGCGCCGGCCACCGGGCGGCCCTCGCCCTCGTCGGAGAGGGGCTCGGCGATAAGGTCTCCTCGAACGACCCGAAGAAGGAGGGGGTACGGCCGCCCGCCGTCCGGCCCTGCACCGACGATGCAACGGACAGAAAGACCGCCGAGGCGTGCAACGAGTTCATCCGCCAGTCCTCACAGATTCTTTTCGACCACCCGGCGAACGTCCGGCGGATGGAGGAAGGGCTCCCGCCGGGAAACCTCCTCCTGATCCGGGGCGCAGGGAAGATGGGCGCGTTCCCCCAGTTTTCCGAACGCTACGACCTCTCCGGGAGCGTCATCTCCGCGGCCACCCTCATCTCCGGGATCGGGAAGGTCGTGGGGCTCGAGCATATCCCGGTGCCGGGGACGACGGGATCGGTCGACTCCGATCTCGACGCCAAGGTGAAGGCGGCCATAGGCGAACTCGGCCGGAAAGACTTCGTCCTGATGAACATCAAGGGCGCGGACGAGGCCGGCCACGATGGGAAGGGCATCCAGAAACGGGATTTCATCGAGGTGATCGACACCGCGCTCGAGCCGCTGCTCGCGCTCTCCGACACCCTGCTCATCGTCTGCGCCGACCACAGCACCCCCTGCTCGGTCAAAGATCACAGCGCAGACCCGGTCCCGGTCGTCATCCGGGGACCTGGAGTCCGTATCGACCGGACGAACCGGTTCGACGAGGTCTCGTGTGCAGAGGGCGGCCTCCATCGTATCCGCGGCTGCGATCTCATGCCGATCGCCCTGGATCTAATTAATAAGAGTCATAAGTATGGCGCATGAAGATTATACCAGGTAAATGGAACCAACGGGAGACCACGACTGGATCAGGGCCTGCACCCTCCCCGACCACACCGAACTCCAGGAGAGGACGCTCAAGACCGGGCAGGACATCGTCATCGGTGAGAAGTGCCGGATCGATTACGGCCTCTTCGGAAACGACGTCGTGGTCTGTGAATTCAGCAAGATAAACGGCGACATCGTTGCAGGCGGCGACGCCAGAATAGATAACTGGTGCGAGATCAACGGAGACGTCGTCGTGGAGGAGGACGCCTACCTCGGCGAAGGCGTGAAGATCCAGGGGAAGCTGGTCGTCAAAGGGGACCTCGATATCGGGGACAACGTCCAGATCGAGCGCGGGTTCGAGGCGAAAGGCTGGATCTCCATAAGAAACCCGATGCCGGTCATCATCTACATCATGATGTATCTGGTGGCCGTCCTCGGGATCGAGAAGGAGGAGGAACTGAGCTCCGTCCTCGAGAAACTCTTCGGCGACGACGAGGCGCCCGGCGAAACACCGCTGATGATCCCGGCCGGCGCCGTCCTCAACATGCAGACCTTCTCGGTCCCGGAGAAGATGGCCATCGGGACGAGATGCCGGCTGCACGGGAACATCCGCGCCGGCTCGATCGCGGTCCGGGAGGAGACGACGATCTTCGGGAGCCTGCATGCACGGGAAGGTGCGAACATAGCCAGAGGAGCTGTCATTCACGGCGACATCCAGAGCAACGGCGATGTGGCGATCGAGCAGGAGGCGCATATCCTCGGGAACGTCTCCTGCCGGGGCCTCACCCTGCACGAGGACGCCCGCGTGGACGGCGTCATCCGGGCACCGGGAGGCCTGAAGATCGAGAGGCGGGCAGCATGAAGATTGCAGATATCCTTGAGGTCGACGGGTGCCGGCTGGTTGAACCGTCGTTTGCGGAACTGACGGCAGATGCCTGTACGGCGCTGCTGTTCCGGGCTGCACCGGACGAGGCCCGCCTCCTGGTCGATGAGGACGAGGAGCCGATCGCGCTCGCGCTCCACGACGGCGAAGGATGGCACGCTGCCTCGTTCCTCTTTCGGGACCCGACACTCGCCGCCATCGAGTGTTTCGAAGCCGTCGGCGGTGAGATTTACCAGGAAACCCGGAAGGCATGGCTCTCGGCGGTCCGCGAATATTACAGCATGGAACTCACGAAAACCGTCATGCCTGCCCTCGAAGACCTGCGTCCCGACCGGACGGAGATGGTCCGCGGCCTCCTCGACGAAGTCTGGGGCGACCGTGCGGGAACTCCCTGCCTCGACTGCTGTTGCGGGTCCGGGGTCGGCACCGCGGCCCTCCGGGCCGGCGGGGTGCGGGCGCTCGCCTACGACAACGACCCGTCTCTCCTCGCGCTCGGCCTCTCGAAGGGCCGTCTCGTGCCCTCCGATACCATGTGCATCGACGCGCGCGAGGCTTCCCGCTACATCGCGCCGGTGCCCCTCGGCGTCGCATTCATGGCCGGGGAGATCTACTCCTACAACGCAGCCCTCTGGAAATCGATCCTTACCGGGCTCCTCGCCCTCACCGACGAGACGCTGATCACCGTCGGCACGGAGGCCGAGGCGGCCCTGGTGGAAGGGTGGTGCACGGAAGAGGAGCGCGACACCGAGGTCTTCGAGAACCGGCGCGACCCCCTCTACGACAGGTGGTATTGCGTCGCGCGGCGGGCGTGATCCCGGCCGGCGACCCAATGTATAAGGTGCAGCATCGCCAACTATTTTCTCCGCAATTGTGCAACACCGGCCGCAGACCGGGCCCTGCGGCCTTGATTCCTATTCGGTGCAACCTGCATGAATACCGCCAAACGCATCTATAACGTCTTATTCATCTCCGTCTTCGCCACCATGCTCGGGCTCGGCGTCGTCAGCCCGCTCCTCCCCATCTACGCGGAGAACCTCGGAGCGACCGGCATCTGGCTCGGCATCATCTTCTCGGCATTCGCGCTCTCCCGGTCGATCTTCATGCCCGTCATCGGGCGGATATCGGACCGGCGGGGGAGGAAATGGATCATCCTCATCGGCATGTTCGCCTACGCGGTTCTGTCGCTCGCCTATATCGTCGTCGACAGCGTTTACTCGCTCACGGCCGTCCGCTTCGCCCACGGGGTCGCATCGGCCATGGTCGTCCCGATAGCCATGGCCTACGTCGCCGACCTCTCGGAGAAGGGAAAAGAGGGGAGCCATATGGGGAACTTCTCCATCTCGATGTTTCTCGGCATGGGGATGGGACCGCTCCTCGGTGGATTCCTGAACGATGCATTCGGGTTGGACTCGGTCTTCTACGTCATGGCCGGCCTCTCGGCGTTCGCCACGCTCCTCGTCGGCGCCTCCCTCCCGGAGGCAAAACGCAGCAAGTTCACGGTTCAGGAAGGAAACACCGTCCCGATGCGGGAGATTCTCACGCTGCCGGTCATGCGGGGGGTGATGGTCTTCTCCTTCATCAGCGCCCTCGGGCGCGGAGGCATGATGGTCTTCATCCCGATCTTCGGCCCCTTGATCGCGATCAGCCCCTTCGAGGTGGGCATCGTCCTCTCCGCGAACACCTTCCTGATGGCGCTCCTCCAGGTGCCGATGGGAAGGATCACCGACACCGGCAACAAGGTCGTCCTGATCGTCGTGGGGTCGGCAATAACGGCATTGGCGATCGCTGCGATTCCTTTCTCGGGGTCGTTCGGGCCCCTGCTCGCGATCACCTCCCTCGTCGGTATCGGGGGCGCCATCCAGCAGCCGGCCATCATGGCCCTGACGGTCGATGCGGGCCGGACAATAGGAATGGGAACCTCGATGGGTGCCTACAACACGGTCTTCGGGATCGGCATGATCATCGCACCGCTGATGGGGGGCGTGTTCATGGACTACATCGGCATCGACGCCGTCTTCTACGTGGGCGGGGCGGTAAGCCTCCTCGGGACCGGTATCTTTGCCGTAATGATGCAGAGAAACGCCCGGAAAAACGCCGGCAGGGACATTCCCGGGCCTGAATAGATTATTTTCCTCTCACTGCCCTCTCCCCGGTGCTGCCGGATGAAAGACCGGCATGCCCCTTCTGATACCCGGGAACGTCCAACCTTCCGACTCAAAAAAGGTATTCTGGCCGTAAATTTCTCCCACACATGGGAAACTATTATATACTACATGCGCCATCATGGGATACGATGGTGCGCCGATGAAAAAACGCGCCGGAACCGCCACGATAAACACCTGCAGGACGATCGGATGACCTCCCGGATACACCCCGCAGGCCACGAGCGGGTATCTGCCCGGCACAGGTGACACAGTACAACAGCATGGTCCCCTGCAAAAGTGCACCGCTGCTCCCGGCTGCCCCCCTCCTCGCCCTCATCCTCCCATCCGATCTTCCGGGTGAGATCCAGATCTCACTGGGCATCCTGCTCGCCGAACTCCTTCTCGTCGGCATCGCCTTCGGGGTGCTCGGGATCTGGCTCAAGGAGCGGGATGTGGCAGCCCGCATCTCCGGCATGGACACGAGTATCGAGGGCATCAGGACAGCGAACAGTGCCCCGCCCCGCCTCCCTGCCATCGGGGGCGACCCGGTCTCGCGGTTTGTCGACGAGGTCAACCTGATGCTCGACGAACTGGAGCGCTCCCGGCAGGAACTCCAGGAAAGCAGGGACCGCTACCGCCTCCTCTTTGAGAGCGGGAACGATTTCCTGCTCGTATGCGCCGTCGGGAGGGAGGGGACGCCCTACCGGATAATGGATGCGAACACGCTCGCCTGCCGGAGTCTCGGGTACGCCCGGGATGAACTCTTCGCCATCGCTCCCCGGTCAGTCATCCTCATCAGGGGCGACTTCAAGAGAAACGACCACCGCCTGCATTCCGCCGACCTGATTCCCCGGGAAGGCGAGCGGATCCCGGTTGAAGCAAGCATCCACCGCATCACTCTCGGGGGCACGCCGGCGATCCTCATCATCGCCCGGGATGTGACGGAGAGGAGGAGGGTGGAGAAGGAATTGATGGATTATCGCTACCGCCTGGAGGAACTGGTGACGCAGCGGACGGAAGAACTCCGGAAGGCAAACGAGAGCCTCAGGCGCGAGATGAGGGAGCGGGAGAGGATCGAGCGGGAGAGGATGGAGGCATACCGGCAGATAGAGAGGAACATCGAGCAGTTCGCGGTCCTGACCGACCACATTAGAAACCCCCTCCAGGTCGTCCAGGGGATGGCCGACCTCATCGACGACGAGCGGGCGGACAGGATCCGGGAGCAGGTCAGGCAGATCAAGGCGATCCTCCGGCAGCTCGACGAAGGGTGGGTCGAGTCGGAGAAGGTGCGGGAGTATTTGGAGCGGTATCGGTGAGGGGGGTTGGACAACATTAGTTTCCTGTGGCACCTCGTTCATGTTTTGGTAGTTGCAAATCCCATGCACGGATTTTCATTGGACCATGCACCTGGCGGTGCTCATGCTCTGGACATTCCGTCCACCGCAAGTCCAAAACCTTCGGTCTTCTCCTGCGATGTCCCGTAGGGGCATCGCCTATCGCCATGACTGCCCCCGCCCTTAGGGCGGGGAACGACTGGCCGAAGGGCAGGAGTTGAAGCACCGAAGGTGCGGGGGAGGAGGCCGGAGGCC
>NZ_DAFZ01000071.1 GCF_002498065.1 Methanoculleus sp. UBA208
CAGCTTTCGTCCCTCACTGTCGAAGCCGTTCTGGTGAGGCGCCTTCGCCACAGGTGGTCCCTCGAGGATTACAGGATTTCACTCCTACCCCCGAAGTACCCCTCACCTCTCCCGGTTCCAAGATTGCCAGTATCTCTTAGACGCCTGACGGTTAAGCCGTCAGATTTCCCAAGAGACTTAACAACCCAGCTACGAACGCTTTAAGCCCAATAAAAGTGGCCACCACTCGAGCCGCCGGTATTACCGCGGCGGCTGGCACCGGTCTTGCCCGGCCCTTTCTTCAGGTGTTTTTTAGACACCTGGACAGCCTGCATATACAGGCACTCGAGGTTCCCTTATCACGGTTGCCCGCATTGTAAAGTTTTCGCGCCTGCTGCGCCCCGTAGGGCCTGGATTCGTGTCTCAGAATCCAACTCCGGGCTCTTGCTCCCACAACCCGTACCGATTACTGGCTTGTTGGGCCGTTACCCCAACAACAACCTAATCGGCCGCAGATCCATCCTAAGGCGTCGGAACTTTGGGTTACAAAGCATTCCAGCACCTGTAACCTATAGGGTATTATCCCCAGTTTCCCGGGGTTATCCCCTTCCTTAGGGCAGGTTATCCACGTGTTACTGAGCAGTACGCCGAGGGCCGAACCCTCTCGACTCGCATGGCTTAATCGAACCCCGATAGCAGTGACCTCTGGCAGGATCAACCAGAATTTGGAAGTAATGCACACTACTAAACTTGGGAGGAATTAGCGGTTACTGAACAAATTTCCGCATTGCCAATGCCAACGTCAGAACCAACCCGCTCAATGGCGGTCGCGTTGATTCTCCATCAACAGGAAAACAATGTTTATTTTGTAAATATTTAAACATGTGTTTCCTGTATCGGATCCGAGTCAGACTCGGATCTTCATATCCTTTGATTACAGGGAAACCCGACCCGAATCAGACCAGGTCGCTTCACCTGCGCAGGAATTAATGTTTGTATTTCATTACATATAAACATTCCCATCCTGCTTCAGGCCCGTTCCGGAAATTCAGAGCGAATTCCCGACCCAATCGCGGAGCACGACCAGGGATTCGAACCCCGGTCGCCCCGCTTCACCCGTGCAGGGATTAATGTTTGCGAGTTATCGCATATAAACATTGTGTTCCCGCTTCAGGGCCCGGGCCAGGAACCCATCGCATATTCCCGGACCGATCGCATCAGGACGCCCGCATTGTGCGGGCGCCGATACATCTTGTGAGAATACCCGTTGAATCTCCGGACATATAAACATTGTCAACCCGTATCAGACCCAAGTCGATGCTTGGGCCCTCACAACGGTTGAAGGGGCACAGACCAGACCACCCGGAACGGGCTGCACGGTCCGACGCCCTGACAACACAGCCTTGCAATGTTGTCACCAATGCTATATAAGCATTCCCTCGCTTCGTCAGGTCCAAGCCATATGCTTGTACCCCCACATGCATTGGAAGTTTCGGCCATTCTGCACAAAAATGCAGAATCCAGCACGAAATTTGCTTCCAACTTGACTACTACATGTTGTTGCCGGAGGTATTTATACATTTACCCCGGCCCCGCGTAAAAAACGGCATCCCGTCATAGAGCAACCCGGAGTTGCCGCACAGATGCCCACAATGGGCACCCGAAGCGCAGAAAATACTGCTGCGCGCGCAATGCCCCGGAGCCCGGGTACGACTGGACGGTCAACAAAACAGCAGGATTAACGACACAATATCGGCACGCGCTCATCAGGCAGAGGGCGACTCGGCACGGGGGTCCTCTTCGACGCCACTCTCAGGAATCCGGTCGCCGACATAGATCTCGCCGAAGAACTCGTCCTGCCAGAGCGCGAGTTTGCCCTCAAGCATCAGGAACAGGAGCGGGATGTAGACTTCGCGGCGGGTCCGCCCCATCGTTCCGGATAAGTCGCCGAGGGTCAGGATATCCCCGTTCCGGGCGGCCCGTCGGAATTCCTCCATCACGACCGAGACCGCATTCTGGTATCCCTCATCGTGCGCTACCGCCACCACGTCCCCGGCGTTGAGGTCGAGATCCGGTTCGCGGGGCACAGACACCCTTCTGCGCTGCTTGCGGCGCTGCTCCTTCTCCGCCGTCTTCAGTTGCTTGATGAGTTCGTAGAGCGTGACCGGCGGGCGTTTCCGCAGGCTCTTCCTTCCTAAGCGGCGCTGGATCTCCCGCTCCAGGCGGCCCATCGGCTCAAGATCGCCGGCCGACTCGAAGTCGAACCCGAGATCCGCGAACGGCTCGTCTTCATCGTCCGCAAACAACTCTTCATCCTCTTCGCCGTCCCATCCGTCGAGATAATCCGACTTCAGGCGCAGCAGACAGGCAGCATAAAAGAGCGTCCTCCCCGAGACCCGGAGATCCAGTTCCTTGCGTCGGTCGAGCTCGGCGAGGAAGCGATCCGTCACATCCACGATATCGATGTTCCAGGGATCGACTTCTCCGCGCTCGGCCATGCCCGCCAGGATCTCGACAGGTTCTTCATCCATTGTTCTGCACACCGGTCACGTAGGTGCTCTTGTCGGGACGGATCGTCACGCCCACGATGCGGTCGGCGCGCTCGATCATGGGCTTTCGAAGCGAGACGATGATCGACTGCGCGCTCCCGGAGAGTTCGTTCATCATGGAAGCAATCCGGCCGACGTTGTTCCCGTCGAGGAACATATCGACTTCATCGAGTGCGTAGAACGGCGCGGGCATGTACTGCTGGATGGAGAAGATGAACGCGAGCGTGGTAAGCGACTTCTCGCCCCCGGAGAGTGACGAGAGGAGATGGACCTTCTTGTCGCGCGGCTGCACGGCAAACGTCATGCCGCCGGCAAACGGGTCCTCCTCGTTGTCGAGGATCAGCCTCCCGCTCCCGTCGGTCAACCGCGCGAAGATATCCCGGAAGTTCGTGTCGATCGCGGAAAAAGCGGTCATGAAGGCGTCATACTTCATCTTCTCATACTTCTCGATCCGCTCGAGAAGCATCATCCGCTCCCGCGAGAGCACCTCCTTCTTCTCGGTCCTCTCCTCGACGCGGGCAGCGACCCGGTCGCACTCCTCGATCGCGAGCATGTTCACCGCACCGATCTTCTTTAGCGCCCGCTCGGCCTCCGCAATCCCGGCATCGATGGCGGCGAGGTCGAGATCGGTCTCCACGTCGCCGGCCTGCTCCCGGAGCACCGAAAGTTCTGCTAAGAGCGAACGTTCCCGCTCATCGAGGGCATCGATCTGCATCCGGATGCGTTCCGCCGCAGCCGAGAGCTCGATAGAGCGCTGGTCCAGCACCCTGATCTCCTCGAGGATCCGGTCCCGTTCTTCATGCAGGCCGGCGAGCTCGTCGGAGAACTCCTTCTGCCGCGCCTCGAGCTGCACGATCAGGCGGCGCTGATCCTCGATCTGCTCCTCTGTCGCCTTTATCTCGCTGTCGATCTCCTGGTTCTTCACCTCCAGGCGGCCCCGCTCCGCGGCGAGTTCCTCGATGCGGTTTGCGAAGTGCTGCCGCTCCCGTTTGGCATCGGTGATGTCGGCATCCTTGTTCCGGAGCCGGCGCTCGATATCCTCGACCGCCTTACGGAGTAACTCGTACTGCTCGGTGAGAACGGGAACCTCGGTATCGTCGAGTTTCTTCTTGAGGTCGTCGACCTCCGCCGAGAGCTGCGCGATCTCGCCGGCGGTCCGTTCGAGATCGGCCTCAAGCCGCGCAAGTTCCTCGCCGCCGGTCTTCGCGCTCTCGAGCAGGTCCTGCAGGGTCTCTCCCAGGGTCTGCCTTTCCCCCGCGAGCACTTCGGTGCGCTTCTGGAACTCGTCCACCAGCATGCGGTAGCGCGCAACCTGCTCGTCGATCGAACTCCGCTCAGCCCGTTTTGCCTCCGCAGCCACGGCAAGGCGGCCGATGGACGCCTCGATCTCCGCCGCCTCCGCTTCGAGTTCGGCAAGCGTCGCACGGACCCGGGCGATCTCGTCGTCGACCGCCACCCCGAACCCGCGGACCTTCTTCTTTGCCTGGGAGCCGCCGGTCATGGCGCCGCTCTTCTCGACGAAGTCCCCTTCCAGGGTGACCATCCTGTACCGGCCCATCAGCCGCCGCGCCCGCTCGAGGGTATCCACCACCACCGTCGCGCCGAAGACGACCCGGAACGCGCGTTCAAACGCAGGGTCGAACTCCAGGAGGTCGACCGCGTAGCCGACGATACCCGGGTCGGCCTCGAGCGGCGAGAGGATCGGGGGCCGGAGTTTGTTGAGCGGCAGGAAGGTGACCCGCCCGAGGCGGTTCTCTTTTAAGTAGCGGATCGCATCGGACGCCACCGCGTCGGTATCGACGATCACCCAGCGGAGCCGCCCCATCGCCGCCACATCGAGCGCGGTCGCGTACTCCGGCGGCGCGCGCCCGAGCTGCGCGACGATACCGTGGACGCCCTCCATGCCGAGGACGACATCCATCGCCTTCCCGCCGGCATCGCCGTGCGCCTGCTGCTGCGCCTCAAGGCGCATCAGGCTCTGCTCGTTCTCCCGGATCTCTTTCTTCAGTCGGTCGAGCGCCGACCGCCGCGCAAAGAGCGTACTCTCGGCCTCGGAGAGGTCGCGCTCGATCTGCCGCTTCTGCGCTTCGCAGTCGGCCATGCAGGAAGAATAGTCCGCGACCTGCTCCTGCTTGTTCGCGAGCTCCTCCTCGACCTGCTGGATGCGCGCGTCCAGACGTTCCCGCTCCGATGTCCGCATCCGGCTCTTCTCGATGAAGATGTCCTGCTCGCGGAGGATCTTCGCCCGGAGCTCCTTTTTGCTCTCGAGGTCCTGCAGCCGGGCGAAGAGCTGGTCCTTTATCCCCTCGACCTCCTTGCTCTCGCTTGCGATACGCTCCTCGACCGCCTTCATCTCGTCGCGCTGCGTCGCGAGTTCCATGGCAAGGTTCGCCCGGTCGATCGAGAGGTTGCGGATCTGCCCGGCGCATTCCTCGACTTTCGCCTCGGCACGCTTGCTGTCCATGTAGATCCGCTGGACCGCCTCGAGGTTCTCGTCCCGGCTGACCTTCAGCCGCTCGATGGTCTTCTCACCGAGCTTGATCGCGCCCCGCGCCTCTTCGAGCCGCCCGACGAGTTCGAGGTACTCGGGGCCGCTTTTATGGTTTATCTCCTCGTCGACGGCCTGCTGGCGCCCGCGCGCCTCCTCGATGCTCGCGCGGACAGTCTCAATCTCGCCGGCGTTGCGCTCGAGCGCTGCCTGCTGGTCGTGCGCGAGATCGTGGAGAGTGCCGATCTCCTGCTCTTTCTGCCGGACGAGCGCCGCCCCCCGGCACTGCCCGAGGTGTTCCAGTTCTCCCTGCCACCGCCGGTACTCCACCGCCTGCTCGCGCTCGTGCTGGAGCGCATCCAGCCTCGCCACGAGCTCGTTTAAGAGGATCTCCTCACGCTCGAGCCGTTCCCGCACGACTTCAAGTTCCGAGAACGCCTGTCCGCGCTTGTGATCGAACTCGGCGACACCCGCTATCTCGTCGATGATCTTTCGCCGCTCGCCGTCGGTCATCTCCATGATGCGGGTGATATCGCCCTGCATCACGACGTTGTAGCCTTCGGGCTTGATTCCGATCTTTGCCAGGAACTCGATGACGTCGCCCTGTTTGCAGAGGCGGTTGTTGAGATAGTTGTAACTGTAGTACCCCGTCGGCGTCCGCTTGATCCGGCGGCGGATCGTCGTGCCGTCCGAGAACGTGACCGTCACCTCGGCGGTGTTCTTCCCGGAGTTGACGTTGATGAGATCGGTCAACTTCTCGGCCCGCAGCCCCCGCGCACCCGAGAGGGCCAGGACGAAGAGGATACTGTCGATGATGTTACTCTTTCCGGATCCGTTCGGGCCTGAGACGACTGTAAATCCTTCAAAAAAAGGAATTTTCGTCTTTCTTGCGAAAGACTTGAAGTTGTCTATCTCAAGCTGCGTGATGTACAAGGACGAGACTCCCTTAACCTACCGATCAAAGGTCGACCGTGTCGTCCTCTTCAGCCTGGATGACATCATCCACCGGCCGTTCCTTCTGCTCGACGAAGAGCTTCCGTTCGGACGACTTGCCGCCTTTCATCCGGCCTTTCGCCGGGGTGCTCCGGGATCCGGTGCTGGCGACGATGTACTCCGAGGTTCTCCTCGGCTCCGGTTTCAGCGTCCCGTCGTTCTGCATGATGAGTTCCAGATCCTCATCTTCCGGGGCGGGCGTGGCCGGATGCTTCTCTGCCGGACGCGCGGGGCTCCGGGGTTCGGCGGCACGCGCGGGCGGGGACTCGGCGCCGGCGCGGGGCTCAGTCTGGAGCGTGGCCTCGGCTTTCTTCTCTGCGGCAACCACCGGCTTCTTCCGGCGTTCCTCGACGTCCCGGGAGAGTTTCATCGCCACGGACTTGACATCCAGAATCTCTTCCGTCAGGCCTTTCACCAGCGCCTCGAGCTCCCGTACCTTCCGCTCCAGATCGCGCAGGCGTTCATCTCCCGTTTCCGATGCCGGCCGGTGTGTATGCTCCTTCATCGTCTCCATCTCCTTTTCGCGCTCCGCAAGTTCTCGCTCAAGAAACCGTATCCTCGCATCTTTCTGCGCCATTATCTCCCTCAAGCTAATCCTTGATAATAATTACGTAATAATATTACTATAGATTGCCCAAAAGAAGAATTATTACATTTTATCCGGGATGCTGTCGAGAGGAAAAAACGGCAGGTGCCGTACAGGCAGCCGTCATACACAAACACGTATAAAAGAAAGAATATTACCTCACCGCGGCAACCTTTTTCTGCATGTCTAGTCTGGCAAACTTCGATCCAGAAGTCGCGGGCCTCATCGAGAAAGAGCGCCTGCGTCAGATCAATGGGTTGGAATTGATCGCCTCCGAGAACGTCGTGAGCAAGGCAGTCCTCGAGGCGATGGGTTCTATAATGACCAATAAATATGCCGAGGGGTACCCCGGCAAACGCTACTACGGAGGTTGCGAGTTCCATGACGTCGTGGAGAACCTGGCGCGCGACCGGATGTGTGAGCTCTTCGGGGCGGAGCACGCAAACGTCCAGCCGCACTCGGGGAGCCAGGCAAACCAGGCGGTCTACTTTGCCCACCTCGCCTATAAAGACAAGATCATGAGCCAGAGCCTCACCCAGGGCGGCCATCTCTCCCACGGCTCGCCGGTCAATATCACCGGACGCTGGTACTCCATCTTCCACTACGGCGTCGACCCCGAGACAGAGACGCTCGACTACGCGGCAATCGAGGACCTGGCACGGATGGTGAAGCCGCAGATGATCGTCTGCGGTGCGAGCGCTTACTCGCGCGAGATCGACTTTAAGGCCTTCCAGGAGGTCGCGGACAGCGTCGGCGCACGGTGCATGGCCGACATCGCCCACATCGCCGGACTCTGCGCGACCGGATACCACAACTCTCCGGTCGGGGTCGTCGACATCGTGACGACGACGACGCACAAGACCCTGCGCGGCCCCCGCGGCGGGGCCATCATGTGCAGCATGGAGGATGCCCAGGCAATCGATAAATCCATCTTCCCGGGCATGCAGGGCGGCCCGCTGATGCACACCATCGCCGCAAAGGCGGTCTGTTTCAAGGAAGCCCTGACCCCTGCATACAAAGACTACTGCGGGCAGGTCGTCAAGAACGCAAAGACGATGGCCAACGTCCTAAGCCAGGAAGGGCTCGACCTCGTCTCCGGCGGCACCGACAACCACCTCATCCTGCTCGACCTGACCGGGGTCTCCACGAACGGCGAGCACCTCACGGGCCTTGCGGCCGAGACCGCGCTCGGCGAAGCCGGCATCACCGTGAACAAGAACACCATCCCCCGCGAACAGCTCAGCCCCTTCGTGACGAGCGGGCTACGGATCGGCACGCCGGCGGTCACCTCCCGCGGCATGAAAGAGGAGGAGATGAAACAGATCGCCTACTGGATCGCCCGTGTCGTCAAGGATATCGCGAGAGACAGGACATCGAAGAAGGCGATCGACGAAGTGAGAGAAGAGGTTATTGCTCTCGCGAGCAAGTATCCCCTCTACCCTGAAGTAGTATGATACTCGACGGCAAAGCGGTCTCGGAGAAGAGGCTTGAGCTCCTCAAGGAGAGAATAGAAGAGTCCGGGCTCTATCCGCGCCTCGCGACCGTCATCGTGGGCGAAGACCCCGGATCGCAGATGTACGTCCGCATGAAGCACCGGGCGTGCGAACGGGTAGGGATCGGGTCGATCGGGATCGAGCTCCCGGCGGACGCCTCCACCGAGCGGGTGCTCGAGGCGGTCGCGCGCCTCAACAACGATCCGGATATCAACGGCATCCTGGTCCAGCTGCCGCTCCCGTCGCAGGTGGACACCACCCGCGTTATCGATGCGGTCGCACCCGAAAAGGACGTGGACGGGTTCCACCCCTGCAACCTCGGCAGGCTGCTTGCCGGAACGCCGGTCTTTGCCCCCTGCACCCCGCAGGGGGTCATGACAATCCTCGAGGAGTACGATATCCCGACCGAAGGCCGGCGGGCGGTCGTCGTCGGCCGGAGTATCGATGTGGGCAGGCCCATGGCCGCCCTGCTCCTGAACGCCGACGCGACCGTCACCATATGCCACTCGAAGACGAGGAACCTCGAGGCCGAGATGAAAGGAGCCGACATCCTGGTCAGCGCCGTAGGAAAAGCGAAATTTGTCGGACCGGACATGGTGAAGGAAGGCGCGACGGTCATCGATGTCGGAATAAACTACGATGAGCAGGGCAAACTCTGCGGCGACGTCGACTTCGAGGCGGTGAAAGACCGGGCGGGAGCGGTAACCCCGGTCCCCGGCGGCGTCGGCCCCATGACGATCGCGACGCTGATGGAGAACACCTTCAGGGCGGCCAAGTTGAGGACATGCTGAAACAACACTGCACGGTAAACCGCCTCCGGATAGGTAGCGGCGCTCCCGTTCGCCTGATGGGCGTCATCAACTGCAGCCCCGAATCGTTCTACCGGGGCTCCTATACCCCGGTCGGGCAAATCTACGACCGGGCCCTTGCGATGCTTGATTCGGGCGCCGATATGATCGACCTCGGGGCGCGGAGCACGGCCCCGGGCTCTCCTGCCATCACCGTCGCCGAAGAAGCGGCACGGATGGATGCGGCTCTCTCAGAACTCGGCGGGACCGGGATCACCATCTCGGTGGATACCCGGCACCCGGAGGTGCTCGAGGTCTGTCTCCGCCACGACGTCCATGCGGTGAACGATATCTCCGGGCTTGCCGACGAGCGCTATGCGCGGGCGGTCGCCGACTCCGGGCTGCCGGTATTCGCGATGGCGAGTTTCCGGCAGCCCGGCGACGCCGTCGGACTTGCCGCCACACGTGAAGCCCTCGAAGCGGTCGTGAAGAGGTGCGCGCTTCTCGGGATAGATGAATATGTCCTCGACCCCGCCGTCGGGCGATGGACCCTTGAGCGGACGAGCGAGGATGACTGGGAACTCTGCCGGAACTTCTCCTCGTTCCTGGCCTTCGGCCGCCCGGTGCTCGCCGCGGTCTCAAGGAAAACGTTCATCGGGGACCTGCTCGGAAGAGGGCCCGAAGACCGGCTCGCGGGCACCCTCGCGCTCACGGCGATGCTTGTTGCGGCAGGAGCCGCAGTGGTGCGGAGCCACGATGTTGCCGAGACAGCCGACCTCCTGCGGGTTTATGAGACGATGAGGCAGAAATGACACCACCATCGTTCTCGGTTTACGGCCTTGCAACCCCCCTGCTCAGCCCCGGCGACGATATGGCGGCGCACATTCTTTCGGCCGCCGAACGCTCGGAGTGCCGGGGCTTTGAAGACGGGGATGTCGTGGTCGTTGCGGAGTCGGCTCTGGCCACCGCTGAGGGGCGGGTCGTGAGGCTGGCCGATATCGAACCGTCGGCAGAAGCCCTCCGGCTCGCCGAAGAATACCACATGGACCCCCGCCATGTCGAGGTGGTGCTCCAGGAGAGCGACCGGGTCGTCGGGGGCATCCCGGGGTTCCTGCTCTGCATGAAGAATGGGACGCTTCTCCCGAACGCCGGGATAGACGCCTCGAACGCCCCGGAGGGGTCCGTTGTCCTCCTGCCCCTTGATGCGGACGCATCCGCGGCGCGTATCCGTGCCGCGATCGCGGAGCGATCGGGGGCCGATGTCGGCGTCATCGTCGCCGATTCCCGGACGCACGCGATGCGCCTCGGATGCAGCGGGGTCGCCATCGGGTGTTCGGGCATCCCCTCGGTGATCGATGAGCGCGGAAAAAAAGATCTCTTCGGCCGCGAACTCGAGGTCACAAAAAGGGCGGTGGCGGACTGCATCGCATCGGCCGCCGAACTCGTGATGGGGGAGGCAGGCGAGTGCGTCCCCGCAGCAGTGGTGCGGGGGACCGGGCTTCCCGTCGGCGATGACGCCGGGGTCGCCGCCATCGACGCTTCAGAGTGCCTCTTCATGGGGGTCGCGCTGCACGCCGACCCGTCCCTTCTCGTCGATGGCGATAGAAAATCCTGAACTCTCCAGGAACTCCCTGCTTTTTCTCCCTTTTCCGTGGATGAGGATCTCGACCAGGTCTTCCTTCTCGTCGACGTCGGTCGACATCCTAAACGAGTCGATCACCTCGACGGAGAAGCCGCACTCTGCTGCAACCCGCAGGTGGTCGAGGAAACTTGCGCCGTAGAAGTCGGCACGGAAGCACTGCGGCTTTTTGAGGAATATGACGTTCGTCCCGCCGCCCCGGCCCGGAACGATGGCCATATCCTTCTCGGTGCGGATCAGCCGCTGGATATCCCCGGCGGTCACCAGGGGGAGGTCGGCCATGATGATGAGCGCCGGGCAGTGGAACTGCCCGAGCGCCCAGTTGATCGCTTCGTTCAACGACTCCTTCCTGACGGCGACGAGCGCGTTCTCGTGTTTGAAGGGGTGGGTGCAGAGCAGGGTGGCGCTGCACCCGGACTTCTGCACGGAAGCGATCACGTCCTCAAGCATCGCCCGGGCGAACGCCTCCCGCTCTTCCTGGTTGAGGATGCAGGAGAGGCGCGTCTTGGGGTTTATGGGCTTAAAGGGGATGAGCGCGTGGAAGTACATCGCAAAACGGTTGTCGGGGCAGTATCAAAAAGGCATCGTTTCCAGTGCGGCGGGGACTGGCTGGCTCAGGCTCTGGAGAATACCTCCACCAGGTCGTATCGCCCACACCCATTGACTACCCGGTAGTATCGGGGGATTGAAAAGCACTTCCGGAGGAGGCATCCCTGCATCGTCGCGCGAGGGTGCATCGGGAGTCGTTTCGCACCTGGCGGTGCTCATGCTCCGTTCCTGCGGAACATCGTTGCTCGAAAACGCTTCGCGTTTTCTCGGACTCCGTCCCTTAGGAACGTCGTTACTCACACCTGGCGGTGCTCGAACTCCTTCCCCTGCGGGGAAGTCGTTACTCGAAAACGCTTCGCGTTTTCTCAAACTCCGTTCCCTTCGGGAACATCGTTTCCCGAACCTTCATGTGGGGAGGTGCCGAAATATATCCATGCACCGCCGCGTGATCACCTTCTCAAGGAACGCGTTTCTTCCCCTGACGACGGTCTGCGTAAACCGCTGCGGCTACTGCTGTTTCCGCACCCCCGTGCGGGAGGGGTGCATCATGCCTCCCGATGAAGCGATCCGGACCCTGGAAGCGAGCGCGGCCCTCGGCTGCACTGAGGCGCTCTTCACCTTCGGGGAACGGCCGGGCGGGGTGTCCGGCTTTGCCGAAATGCTCGGGCGGCTGGGCTACGCAGATATCCTCGACTACGTCTACGACCTCTCCCTTGCCGCCATCGAACGGGGGCTCCTGCCGCACACCAACGCCGGCATCCTCACCTACGCCGAACTCGACCGGCTCCGCGAGGTGAACGCGAGCATGGGGCTGATGCTCGAGACGACCGCGGACGTCGCCGCGCACCGGGATTCCCCGGGAAAGGACCCGGCGGTCCGGATCGAGATGATCGAGAACGCCGGGAAACTCTCGATTCCGTTCACGACCGGCATTCTGGTCGGGATAGGCGAGACGATGGAGGACCGCGAGGAGTCGTTTGGGGTCATCCGGGACCTCCATGCACGGTTCGGCCACATCCAGGAAGTGATCGTACAGAACTTCTGCCCGAAGCCCGGAACTCCGATGGAAGACACCCCGGTGCCCGATACCGAAGAGTTCTGTGCGACGATAACCCTTGCCCGGGAGGTCCTCCCGGCGGACGTGGCGGTGCAGATACCCCCGAACCTCGCGGACGCAGGCTACCTGGTCGGGTGCGGCGTGGACGACCTCGGCGGGGTTTCCCCGCTCACCATCGACTACGTCAACCCGGAGCACCCCTGGCCGCAGATCGAAGAACTCAGGAAGGTGGCCGGCGATGCCGAACTCCGCGAACGGCTCTGCATCTACCCGCAGTACATCAAGAAGGGTTGGTACTCCCCCCTGCTCGAACCCCTGATCCGGCAGCTCGCGGAGAGGATTGCGGCACCGGGCGGGGGCCGGGGTGCATAACCTCATCATTTATCCCGACAACACATATCAGGAGATTTGGCCATGAAACAGGTTGACCTCCTCTACACAGGGAAGGCTAAGTCCGTCTATCGCACAGACGACCCGGAAGTGTACATCATGAAGTTCCGGGACGACATCACGGCGTTCGACGGCGAGAAGAAGGATACCCTGGGCGGCAAGGGGAGATATAACACAGAGGTCTCGTCTTTCTTCTTCAGGTACCTGGAAGATCACGGGATCCGGACCCACTACCTCGCAAGCGTCGAGCCCGCCGTCATTGCCGTGCGGAGCCTCACGATGATCCCGCTCGAGGTGATCGTCAGGAACGTCGCGGCCGGGTCCATCGTGCGCCGGTACCCGTTCCGGGAGGGAGAACCGCTCGACCCGCCGGTGATCATCATCGACTACAAGAGCGACGCTCACCACGACCCGATGTTGAACGACGACCTGATCTACGCTCTCGGGCTTGCCACACCCGAGGAACTCGACCAGATCAAGGCCACGGCACTCGCGATAAACGAGCTGCTCTCGGAGTATCTTGACCTGCGCGGCATCACCCTGGTCGATTTCAAGATCGAGTTCGGCCGTTACGAGGGAGAGATCGTCGTCGGCGACGAGATCAGCATGGACTCGATGCGGCTCTGGGACAAAGAGACCGGAACGTCTCTTGATAAGGACGTTTACCGTTTCGGTAAGGGGGACGTCATGGAGACCTACGCCGCCGTCGCGAAACGAATACTCTCCCCACCATGGGGTGAACCTGCATGAAGTACAACGTAACCATCACCATTGGACTCAAAGAGGGAATGCTGAACCCCGAAGCGCGTGCCATCCAGCACGCCCTCGCGAACCTGGGGTTCCCGACCGAAGACCTGAGCACGGCGCGGCTCTTCCGGATCACGCTCGACGCACCGCATGCAGCGGCGGCAAAGAGAGAGGCAGGACAGATGTGCGAGCGGCTCCTCGCAAACCCGGTCATTCATCACTACACGATCGAGGTCGAGTGAGGCATGAGGTTTGCTGTGGTACAGTTCGGCGGCAGCAACTGCGACCGGGACACCTATCACGTCCTCGCGGACGTCTGCGGGGTGGATACGGACCTCGTCTGGTACAAGGACGGTCTTGCCCGGCCCTATGATGCCGTGGTGCTCCCGGGGGGGTTCTCCTACGGCGACTACCTCCGGGCGGGGGCCATCGCCGCCCGGACCCCGATCATGGCCGAACTCATCAGGCACGCGAAGAGCGGGGGACTGGTCCTCGGGATCTGCAACGGCGCGCAGATCGGCTCGGAGGCAGGACTGGTCCCGGGCACCTTCACGCTGAACGCTTACCCGAAGTTCATCTCGCGGCACGTCCACCTCCGCGTCGAGAACGCCACCTCCCCGTTCACTGCATTCTACCGGGAGGGAGAGGTGATCCGGGTGCCGATCGCCCATAAGGAAGGGCGGTACGTCGCCCCCGGCGAGGTGCTCGCACGGCTGAATCGGGAGGGAAGGGTCGCGTTCCGGTTCTGCGACGAGCAGGGCAACGTAACCCCGGAGAGTAACCCGAACGGATCGGCGGAGAACATCACCGGCGTCCTCTCTGAGGCCGGAAACGTGCTTGCGATGATGCCGCATCCCGAGCGGGCGAGTGAATCCGCGCTCGGATCGGAGGACGGTGTCAAAATCTTTAACTCGATGATGGCCTATATCGAAGAGCACGGGCGTCGGAGAGCCATGCACTAGGAGTCCTGTCATGACCGAAGAAGGGATCGAAGAGGCGCAAGCCGGGGCAAAGGAGTACGCGAAGGAGAAAGGCTACGTGTTGAACGTCGACGAGAAACAACTCTCGGCCGTCCTTCGCGGGCTTGCCCGGAACAAGGAGCGGTTCGGGGCGGCATACTGCCCCTGCAGGCTCCGGAGCGGGGACCCCGAGAAAGACCGGATCATCATCTGCCCCTGCATCTACCACGAGAAAGAGATCGAAGAGCAGGGAACCTGCCACTGCAGGCTGTTCTTCAAGAAGAAATCCGAATAACTTTTTTTACGTCCCGGCAGCCGTGCTGCGCACTTCGCGCATTTGGTGCTTGAACTCCGTTCCTCTAGGAGCGGAGTTCTCCGGTGCTCGTGCTCCCGCCCTTCAAATCTGTTGATTCCTTGCAGTTACACATAGCACGGCTTCCGTGGGGATATCGCGACTGGGGGTGGGGCTGACGGGGAGGGGGGGCGAGCCCCCCTCCCCTGTCTCCATCGC
>NZ_DAFZ01000091.1 GCF_002498065.1 Methanoculleus sp. UBA208
TCCCAGCGCATCTTAACGCAGGAGTAGTTCGTGAGCCCCTCCTCCGCCATCCGCTCGCTGAGGACGGAGAGCATGCCTCCCGATGGGTCGAGGGCGGTCACGTGTGCGGCGGTCCGGGCCATCGGCACGGCAAGCCTCCCCGTCCCGGCACCCATGTCGAGCACGGTGTCTCCGGCCGCGAGATCCAGGATCGCGAGTTCGTGCTCGGTCGCCTTCTTCTCGTCGCGGGTGACCCGGCGGTAGGCGGCGGCGCGCCTGTCCCAGTGGGCGGCGGGGTCGCGGTCTTTTTCGGCACGTTCGGACGAACCAGCATGCAGGGCTTTCCAGAGCTCGTTCCAGTCGATGATCCGGTGCATGGTTCTTCCTCTCTTCGCGAAATATCATAAGCGCTCGCTCGCGGCAGCAGGGCTGCAATTACGATGCCGGGTCCTCTCTGTTATTCCAGACGTCCCGTCCGCGATCGGTAACATCCCCCGGCAGATCTACGAGTTCGGCGGGGTATGGAGCGAAGAACGATTGGTTCATCAGGTATGGCTCCCCGAACCTGATCACCCAGGACCGGAGCAGGTTTCGGGGTTCGGCCAGCGTAGCGTGGCCGTTTTTATAGCGGTCGATCAGCCTGATGCAGTACGCTCTCTCCTCGTCTGAGATGCGGTCGCTGAAGTATCCAAGGGTATGCAGGAGAACGTTGACGTTGCCGGTATACCGGGGAGCCCGCGCGAGCGCCGCACAGAGCATCCGACGATACCGGAGAAACAGTTCTTTCGGTTCAACCGTTGCCCGGGATGCGACAAGCCTTCCCATCTCCCGCAGCATCTTCTGGCTGCAGGCGAGCAGGAGGAGCTTGTTGTTCGCATGGAACTGCACGAGGGCATGGGGGTCCCGGGTTGCTTCGACACCCCGGAACGCCGCCAGGGTAAAGACCCCGGAGAGAAAATGGTCCCGGATACGTGTATTGTTCAGGCGGAGTTCGTCCTCAACGGGAAGTTCCGGGTACCGCTTCAGCACCTCGCGGGCGAAGAAGCCTGCGGACTTTGCTATCGCCGTGGACTTCTCCATCGACGGATACACCCGGACGTTCCGGGTTCCCGAGGTGGGGGAGCCGCCTTTCAGGATAAAGCCGTCGACAGGGGGGAGTGCATCAAGAAACCGGGCTGCGAAGGCGGACATCTCCTCCGTAACGTCCCGCCCGGTAGCGGGCTGCACGAGGCGATCGGAGCCGTCTATCCGCACGATCCTGACGGTTGAGCGGGGGATGCCGAGCCCGATCTCGACCTCCGGGCAGACCGGGATGCAGTCGGCGTACTCCCTCAGGTGTGCCACCGTGGGGGAGGGTATCTTCGAGCCGTCGTAGCGGCACGGGTCGAACTCGATGCAGCGGCTGACGACGAGGCGGGGTCGCGGGTATTCCCGGGTCATGGGGCATCACGATGCGGCGGGATGCATATGAATCCTTCTGGTGGTGGGAGCGGGTATGTGCCGAACCGTACCCTCCAGACCCCGGCAGGCTTGCTCCCGAACGCCACCTTCACGGCCCTGCGGCGCGACTCTCCTTGTGTGGCGGTCGGCCTTGAGAAGCACGATCTCCCGATGCATGTCCGGATGGGCGCCCGGGCCGGTTCTTCGCTGTATCCCCGGAACCCTTATCCGCCCGCTCGAAAGAGATCCAATCATGAAGGTGCTTGGCATCAGCGGAAGCCCGAGGGCGAGGGGGAACACCGCCCGTCTCCTCGCGGAGGTTCTCCGCGGGGTCTCCGACGCAGGCGGCGAGGCGAGCGCCGTCAGTCTTTCCCGGTATGTTATCGCAGGCTGCGTCGGTTGCGAGCAGTGCAGGCGCGGCCTGACCTGCACCCGCTTCAACGACGGCATGACCATGCTGTACCCCCGCATCGCTGAAGCGGATGCGCTCGTTCTCGGCTCGCCCGTCTACCACTACAACGTCACCAGCCAGATGAAGGCGTTCATCGACCGGCTCTACGCCTTCTACGATTTCACCGATGAGCGTCCCCGGGGCTACTCCAGCCGCCTTGCGGACCGGAAGCGCAAGGCCGTGGTCTTCGCGGTGGGCGAGCAGGCGGACCCCGCCGACCTCGGCGTTGCGCTGGAGGCGCTCTCCCTGCCGCTCCGGCCGCTCGGGTATGAGGTGGTTTCCGAACTCCCGGTCCTCAACTGCTTTGAGCCGGGCATCGTCGGGGAGAGGAGAGAGGTGCTCGAGCAGGCGTACCGGTGCGGCCGGGACCTTGCGGCGGCTCTCTCCGGGGCCTGATACGGCGGCCCGGTTTTCAGAATGTAGCGTTGACCGGTTCGGTGGCGCTTCTTCTCCTATAGCCGGCTTTATGGCGTCGAGCATCGCGTCGGGAGGGGACGTCGCCATGTCCCGGGAACCAGGAGAAAAGGATCGAACCCCCAGCACTCAGTTCTTAAAACTGTGAATCGGTGCGGGAATCCGACCGCCGCGGTTTATGAAGTCGGCGCAGCCGAACCGGTTCACCCGTTGCACCGGTGCGTGACCCAAAAGCCCGCCGTACTCGACGGTCTCGCCAATGTCCTTTCCTATCACCGGGATCAGCCGGACGGCGGTCGTTTTGTGGTTGATCATCCCGATCGCGGCCTCGTCCGCGATGATGCCCGATATCGTCGAGGCGGGTGTGTCGCCCGGAATCGCGATCATGTCGAGGCCGACCGAGCACACGCAGGTCATCGCCTCGAGTTTCTCGATGGTGAGAGCGCCGCGGTTCACCGCATCGATCATCCCCCGGTCCTCGCTGACCGGGATGAACGCGCCCGAAAGCCCGCCGACAAACGAGCTCGCCATGATCCCTCCTTTCTTCACCTGGTCGTTTAGGAGGGCAAGCGCGGCCGTCGTCCCCGGTGCACCGACCGATTCGAGCCCCATTTCTTCGAGGATCCCGGCGACGCTGTCCCCGACGGAGGGTGTGGGGGCAAGGGAGAGGTCGACGATCCCGAACGGGATCCCGAGCCTCTCCGACGCCTCCTGGGCGACGAGCTGGCCTGCACGGGTGACCTTGAAGGCCGTCCGCTTGACCGTCTCGCAGAGCACCTCGAAGTTCTCTCCCCGGACACCTTCGAGTGCGTTCTTGATGACCCCCGGGCCGCTTACGCCCACGTTGATGACCGCATCGCCCTCGGAGACGCCGTGAAACGCCCCGGCCATGAACGGGTTGTCGTCGGGGGCGTTGCAGAAGACGACCAGTTTCGTACAGCCAAGGGAGTTGTTCTCCTTCGTTGCCTCGGCCGTCTCCCGCACGATCTCCCCCATCAGTTTCACGGCGTCCATGTTGATCCCGGTCTTTGTAGAGCCGATGTTGACCGAGCTGCAGACCCTCCCGGTCGCGGCGAGCGCCGCCGGGATCGAGCGGATGAGGGCTTCGTCGGTCGGGGTCATGCCCTTTGAGACGATGGCCGAGTACCCCCCGAGGAAGTTGACCCCCGTATCCCGTGCGGCCCGATCCAGGGTCTCTGCGACCGCCACGAAGTCTTCGGGTGACCTGCAGGCCCGCCCGGCGACGAGCGCGATGGGGGTAACGGATATTCGCGTGTTCACGATCGGGATCCCGTAATCGAGCTCGATCTCCCTCCCGGTCGAGACGAGGTCTCTCGCGAGCCGGGTGATCTTGTCGTATATGTTCCGGTTCAGTGTATCGAGATCGGCGTCGCAGCAGTCAAGAAGGCTGATGCCGAGCGTGATCGTTCTCACGTCGAGCTTCTCCTGCTCGATCATCTTGTTGGTCTCGTTCACCTCGAGAATATTGATCATGGAACCCCTCAGATGCGGTGCATCTTCGTGAAGATGTCTTCCCGCTGGCACCGGATATTGACGCCGATTGCATCGCCGAGCTCGTCGAGTTCGGTCACCATCGCTGCATACGGTTTTGTTGATCCGCCGGTATCGACGATCATCATCATGGTGAAGTAGCCCTGCACGATCGTCTGCGAGATGTCCTCGACATTGACCTGGTTGTCGGCAAGATACGTGCAGACCTTCGCGATGATGCCGACGGCATCCTTCCCGACGACGGTAATGATTGTCTTGCTCATGCTCTCCTGTCCCTGTATGGTATTGATCTCTTCCGGCATTAATCCGATGAGGACGGCACCGGGGCAGTTTTATCCAGGGGGTGGGGGTGATGCGGGACGGCCCCGCACGGGAGCGTGGGGTGGTTCACGGCGGTTCATGTCATCGGTCGTTTGTATCCCGGGGCAGGTTGCCGGTACGGCGGGAATGCCGAGTCCGGGGTTCGCTCTAAGTTAACATAAGTTGACTTAGAAGGGATGCACCGCCGCTATGTCAACACAGGTTGACTTACGCTCCCGTGTGATCGGTAAGTTCCGCCCGGTTGACTTAGAGACGGCAACCTCGTGTAAGTCAACATAAGTTGACTTACAGGGCAACTTATATTGTCGCAAAACGAATTATGCTATATGGAGCGGTATCCCGATAACAGAGCAGGGGTTTTGATCCTTCAGGAAGGCGGATACGATGCGTTCATTCCTCATCCCTTACCCCCGGGAGATCTCGTCCTCGATGAGGGGCTCCTGTATCTGTTATCGAAAGCCGACAGCGCCCTGGCTCGCCTTGATGGAGTCACTCAGGTGCTTCCAAATCCGGATCTCTTCGTAGCGATGTATATCAAGAAAGAGGCCCTGCTGAGTTCTCAGATCGAAGGCACGCAGGCATCCCTTCAGGGTGTTCTTGAGTTCGAGGCGCACATCCGGCCCAGAGACGATATCAACGAGATACAGGAAGTGCTGAATTACATAAAGGCGCTCCACCACGGCATAGAGAAACTGGAATTCTCACCGCTTTCTCTCGATCTGATAAACGAGATTCACCGTTTCCTGATCCAGGGGACACGAGGTTCGCACAAACTTCCAGGGCGGTTGCGGCGCGTTCAGAACTGGATCGGTCTGCCGGGAGGGACTATTCGGGACGCGGTGTTTGTCCCGCCGCCGCCGGAGCAGGTTCCGGGGCTTATGCAGGATCTGGAGCAATTTATCCAGAGCCACGATAGAACGCCGACGCTTGTGAAGGCTGCTCTCCTCCACGCTCAACTGGAAACGATCCATCCGTACCTGGATGGCAACGGAAGAATGGGCAGGTTGATGATCACGTTTTATCTCTGTTCCAGGGATGTTCTGGCGAGGCCGCTGCTCTATCTCAGTTATTTCCTGAAGAAGAATCGCGAGGAGTATTATACACTCCTCAACGGTATCCGGTACCAGGGGAACTGGGAGGCGTGGCTGGAGTTCTTCCTTCAGGGCGTCATTGAAGTCTCCAATAACTCCATCGAAACAGCAAAGAGAATCATTCAACTCAAGGAAACGCTGATTGAAAAATTGCTGGAGAACAATATCGGCGGGGTCAATGCGGTTAAACTGATCGATACGCTCTTTGATCACCCCATCATCACGATAGGGCAGGTAATGGAGGAGTTACGCATCAGTCGCCAGGCCGCAACCAAACTTGTAGGAAAATTCGAGGATATCGGTATCCTGGAAGAGATAACCGGAAAAGAACGATATAAACAGTATATGTTTGTGGACTACGTCAGGATTATCGAGGAAGGCACGCGAATATAGTTGATCGTCCATGAAGAAATACCACAAACATGACCAGACTACGATGGCGGCCTGGGCCGCGGACTGCGCCGAGCGGGTCCTCCCGCTCTTTGAAGCGGCCTACCCGGAGGACGACCGGCCGCGAAACGCCATCGAAGCTTGCCGAACGTGGGTCCGGACGGGCGTATTCA
>NZ_DAFZ01000009.1:0-258 GCF_002498065.1 Methanoculleus sp. UBA208
CCCGGCCTTCGGCCTCCTCCCCCGCCCCCCCTGGGGGGCGGGGGCAGTCATGGCGATAGGCGATGCCCCTCCGGGACATCGCTGGAGAAGGCCGAGGGTCTTGGACTGGCGACGTTCCGGTAGGAACGACTGTCCGAAGGATGCGATGGCCCGCAGGGCCGGAGCTTGAGAAACCCGAAGGGTTTCGGACAGGAGTTCGAGAAGCCGTCAGGCTTCGAGGCGTGAGCGAAAGCGAACGTGAGCACCGCCAGGTGCGAG
>NZ_DAFZ01000009.1:598-17383 GCF_002498065.1 Methanoculleus sp. UBA208
AGGTGCGAGATCCCCTCGAAATCCGTGCACGGGCTTTGCGACACAGTGAAGAAGAATCGCCCGTAAGAAGAATCTTCGCACGCCCAAACCCTCGCCACCGGCACCTATTGAACCAGCGCGCCGACCTCCAGGACTCGCCGCTTTGGTAAACGCGCTCACCGGAACGCAAAGCCCCCAGCCCCGCCCTCCCCCGGATCCTGCACAAGGTATATGTGGTCTCAAGCCCGCAGTGGGGCCAGGCTCACCGGGTTCCCGGTGGGAATATCAGTATGAGGTGATGGGAATGGAAGAGAAGATGTTCACCCGAGGGGGCATGGAGCGCCTGCAGGCGCGGACCGACCGGGAAAACTTCCCGTATCCCCGCGGTGACGGGAAGGTCAAACTCGTGAATGCGGCCTGGCTGGCCAACCACCTGCACGATGACAACCTGACGATCGTCGACGTCCAGCAAAACATTCACGACTACATCCAGGAGCACATCCCGGGCGCCGCCTACCTGACCGAGGGGGTCCTGCGGGTATCCAACCGCGGCTTCCCGGGGTCTTACAGCCCGAACGCCTGCCTGCAGGAATCGTTCCGGCGTGCGGGTATCGAGGCGGACTCTCCGGTCGTCGTCTACACAGGAAAAGGCGCGTTTTCCGGCGCGGGCGACGGGCTCGGGCAGACGATGATGGCCTACACCCTGGCGAAATACGGTCACAATCGCGTATACCTCCTCGACGGCGGGATTGACACGTGGAAGAAGGAGGGAGGCGAACTTTCGCAGGACTACCCCGCGGTCGAGCCGTCCAGCTTCACCGTCGAGGTTCGCGATGACTACCCCATCGGGTACGAGGAGTTCCGGCAGATCAAGGACAACGACGATGTGGTCGTGCTCGATGCACGTCCGGCAAAGGTGTACGAAGGAAAAGGACCCTGGCGGAAGGCCGGGCATATCCCCGGTGCCGTCAACCTGCCCTGGAAGAGCCTGATGGACGAGAGTAACCCGGCGCTGCTCAAATCGAACGATGAACTCGACATGATCCTGGAGGAGCACGGCGTCGACCGAAGCAAGACCGTCATCTGCTCGTGCGGGACCGGTCGGGAAGCCACGAACGAGTTTGTCCTCTTGAAGTGGTTCTATCTCTACCCCAACGTCAGGATCTACGAGGGCTCGTTCACCGAATGGGTCACGCATCCGGATAACCCGGTCGTAGAGGGGCCTGAACCACGAGAAGCGAGAGCTGCGGCGGCTCCTGCACGGTAATCCGTAAACTCCCGGGCAACCGGCCAAAACCATTATTTTCTACTTTTTAACAAATGGAAATTATTAAATATCAATGTGCACTAAATAGCCCTAGAGAGATTTGGATCCACATAAGACACTTCCCCCCTTGACGTCGTCTTTTTGGTGTATCCTCTTCTCTCTAAATGCGACGGCCGGAACGGCCGGAGCTCGAGAAAACGCGAAGCGTTTTCGATTGCGACGGGCCGGAGCTTAAGAAGCCGTCAGGCTTCGGGGCCGGAGCATGAGCACCCCAGGTGCAGAACCGCATTACTTTCGAGATTCCTGATGACCGGGAGGTATGTCTGATACAGGGTATCGCCCACGCCGCTCCCTTCTGCCCGGCAGCATGGCGATCCTCCCCTGCCTCCGGCCGGACGAACCGATACCGGATCCTCGCTTCTTCCGCACATCCGGGAAACCTTAAATCCATCTACCGCCATTATACTGCTCGTGGACGGTACTGTTTTCGGGGACGTGCCCGTGGACGACGAACCTGCCGTAGATGACGATACGGGGGCAGCCGTGTCGATATTTTTTCCACTCCACAACGGCCGCGCTGCCGCGCCACGGATTACTGATTCCGTGAATCTGTTAAGTGATATTCCACGCAAAACCCACAAACGGCAGGGAGTGCATCGGGAGCCACAGAGTCGTCGAATAAGGGATAGGCCGGTTGACCGGGCAGTACCCGATCGGAGGTTCACACCCTCCGGAAGTATGCGGATCAGATCATGAAAAAGATCGTTGTGCACGTCCGGGAAGACGGGCATGAAAATATAGAAGAGGTCCTCGAAGGCCTCCATTATACGATATCGCTCGTTCAGGACATCTACGAGATCACCATATATACGCCGGATGAGAACCTCGACGACCTGATCGAGAAGATCTAGGGTGTACTCGATCTCCGGTACAACGAGAACATGATCGAGGTATCGACGCCGGAGTTCGTCATCTCGTCACTCCTGAAACGTGCCGAGAAGAAGGTCGAAAAAAAGGAAGAGAAGACGCCTGTCGAGAAACTGCTCGACACGGTTAAGGGTTACGGGGAACTCGATCTCGAAAAACTGTCGTTGACCTCCATCGCCGGGCTGGTAGCCCTCTCCGGCCTGCTCCTCGATAACCAGACGATCATCATTGGGGCAATGCTCCTCTCCCCGATCATGGGCCCGATCTACGGGTTCTCCGTCTACGCTGCTCTCGGCAATATCCAGAACGCCCTGCGCTGCCTCGGCGTGCTGGCGGCGCTGCTCCTGGGTGTCTTCGCCCTCTCCGCCGTCGCCAGCTTTTTGATCAACCTCTTCATACCACTCACGATGACCGAAGAGATCGCCACGCGCCTCGTGTTGAACCCCATCTACAGCCTGATGGCGGTCTTCCTTGGATTCGCGGCGGCTCTGGCGTTCAGCAGGGGCACGACGGAGGTCATTGCCGGCGTCGCTATCGCCGCCGCCATCATCCCGCCGACGGTGGTGGCCGGCCTCGTCCTGGTGCTCCAACCGATAAGCCTGGTCACTTCCGGGGTGCTGGTTGCCGGACAGATCGTCGGGCTGATAGCGGGCGCGCTCGTCGCCGTGGTCCTGCTGAAGATAGAGCCCCGGGCTCCCAAGGACAAGGCCGCCGCACGGCGGTACCGGATCGGGTCGATCGTAACGACCGTAATTCTCTTCACCCTGCTTCTCTGGATCACGGCACTTATGTGGATGTAACGGCATTCGCCTGCCGACAACCGCGCGGATGGTCCCGAAGCAGACTATACCGGTATAGTCGCTCCCCGCAAATACTTGTGACATATATAGTCCGCAGAACGCATATATCCTAACGGCGCCAACGCGTACCTGTCCATGGAGATCAGAAAAGTTCAGATCACCGGGGGCTCGTCGTACATCGTATCCCTGCCGAAACAGTGGATCAAGTCTGCGAACATCCAGAAGAACGACCCTGTAGGACTGGTCGTGCAACCGGACGGTTCGCTCCTGATCACCCCGAAGATCGCCGGGGAGTCGGCTCAGCGGACCAGAGTCTTCGAGGTCGGTGCCGCGACGGACCGCACCTACCTGCTTCGCCTCCTCGTCGGGGCGTACATCGCCGGGTTCACGGCTATCCGCCTTGAATCGAAAGGAAGGCTGCCGCCGTTCATCCTGCAGCTGGTCAGGGAGTTCACGCAGATGGCTATCGGGCAGGAAGTAGTCGGCGAGACGGACTCCTCGATAACGATCAAGGATCTCCTCAATCCCGTGGAGATGCCGTTCGATAACACCATCAAAAGGATGCACCTCTTAGCGCGGGGTATGCAGCAGGACGCAATGGCCGCGATAAGGGGACGCGATGCGGCTCTTGCCGGGGATGTCGTCGTGCGGGATACGGAAGTGGACCGGCTGCACTGGCTGGTTGCCCGGCAGGATAACCTCATCATGAGCGACGCCACGCTCTCGCGCCGGATGGGCATCCCGGTAAACCAGGCGGCGTACTACTTCCTGGTCAGCCGGATCATCGAACGGATAGCCGACCACGCCACCCGGGTGGCGCATAACGCCCTCGCCCTGATCGACCGCGAGGTCGAGGCGGCGACGCTCGACCTCATGGACGAGGCGAGCGCGCTTGCCCTGCAGATCTTCTCCTGGAGCATGGAGGCGTTCCATACGGGAGACGTCGAGAAGGCAAACGCAACGCTTCAGAAGGTGCGCGACCTTGAAGAGAAGACCCGGGAGATCGACGCCCGGGTGCTCCGGTTCGAGGCGGTGGCAGCGATCCCGATGAGGCAGATTACAGACAGTATCCGGCGGATCGGAGAGTATTCCGGGGACATCTGTGAAAGCGTCATCAACTATTCCGTCGGGCTGGAGGCCTGAGGCGGCTTTCCGGCCGCGCGATCCCTTTTTTCGGACAGAGAACGAACCAATCGATTGCGCGCATATCTCCTGCCGGCGGTACCATGGGCACACTCATCCCACTCGTCGTTCTCGTCATCGTCTTCCTCCTGATCGCGGTCCGAAAGATCGGGAACGTCAACTTCCGCATCTGGCAGGTGATGCTCCTCGGCGCGGCGGCCGTTCTCGCGACGGGATCGATCGCGCCGCTCGATGCGCTCGCGTCCATCAACCTCGACGTGATGCTCTTCCTCTTCTTCATGTTCGTGATCGGGGAGGCGCTCGCGACGAGCGGCTACCTCTATCACCTCTCCTTTCGCTTCTTTTCCCGGGCGGAGTCGGTCCGGCACCTCCTCTTTCTCATCCTCGTCGGCGCAGGCGTGCTCTCGGCGCTCCTGATGAACGACACGCTCGCTGTCGTCGGCACCCCGCTGATGCTCTACTTCGCCCGCCGGCACGGCATCTCCCCGAAACTCCTGCTCCTAGCGCTTGCGTTCGCCGTCACGACGGGAAGCGTCGCAAGCCCCATCGGGAACCCGCAGAACCTTCTCATCGCGCTCTCGGGGAGTATCGAGAACCCGTTCGTCACGTTCCCGCTCTACCTCGCCGTCCCGACGGCGATCTCGCTCCTGCTCGCCTACGTCTTCCTCTGCCGGGCGTTTCCGGGCGAACTCCGTCCGACACCGCTGGTCCACCGCGAGGAGGAGATCTGTGATCCCGCCCTCGCGGCCCTCGCGCGCCTCTCGCTCATCCTGCTCGTCCTCCTGATCGGGGTCAGGGTCGCCGCGGTCGTGCTCGTCCCACAGATCGATATCCGGCTGACCTGGATCGCGGTCGTTGCGGCCATTCCCGTCCTCGCCGGGAGCGGGCGGCGGTTCGAGATCCTCCGCCGGATCGACTGGCCGACACTGGCCTTCTTCGCCGGCCTCTTCGTCCTCATGGCGAGCGTCTGGCAATCCGGGGTCTTCCAGCCGCTCATCGAGGGAAGTTCCCTCGATCTCGCCACAGTCCCGGTCATCGTCGTGATGGGCGTCATCGTCTCCCAGGTCGTCTCGAACGTCCCCTTCGTCGCCCTCTCCCTCCCCGCTCTCTCGCACCTCGGGACATCCACCGTCGGCATGATGGCACTTGCGGCCGGCAGCACCATCGCCGGGAACATGCTGATCCTCGGGGCGGCCAGCAACGTCATCGTCATCCAGGGTGCGGAGAGGGACGGCGAGACGCTGACGTTTGGTGAGTTCGCGCGGATCGGCGTTCCGCTCACCCTCGCCCAGACGGCGGTGTACGTGGTCTTCCTCTCGCTCATCCCGGCGTGAGGGTCAGGGCCGGCAGGACTCTATCGAGCCCGGAGCCGCCCCGAGATCCAGGTAGATCGAGCCGAACCGGATCGACGCGACGGCGGCCGGGTCGAAGGGCGGGGCAAAGACCTCGAGCCGGCGCCCTCCGGTATGCAGGTCTTCGACGATGCCGAGGGCGAGGACGAAGTTCTCGGGGTCGTTCAAGGAGACCAGTCTTCCGGCAACCCCGCGGGGGCTCCTCATGTCGGGCACCCGGCCCTGGAGCCCGAGCCCCCGGAGCGGGACTTCCTGCGATCGCCCGCCGGCAAAATAGGATGTGAAACGCTCTTCACGGTAGCGCCGCCGTCCGGCTGCTGTCCGGACGACGGCCGCGGGGGATACGGGGACCCGGTGGATTGCAATCTCCGGGTGGCGGGAGAAGTTCACGAGCAGCCGTTCCAGCTCCCGTCCGCGCTGGAGGGCGACGACGCGGGTGGGGCGGAGGAGGTCGATCATCTGGAACTGGAACTCGGTGCCCACCCCGCCGGAAACAAGTCCGGGCGAGTCGATGACGGTGACATGAGCCGAACGTTCGGCGGCCTTCTCGACAAGGCGCTTTGCTCCCGTGAGGGTCTGGACGAAGTGGCCCCCGGGGGAGGTCGAGCCGACGAACCTGAAGTAGGCCTCCGGCGTGCCGCCGGGGTAAAGGGCCATCCCCTCGGTCGTCGGCGGGCCAAGCCGGGACTGTCCGGTGTCGCAGTCGACGTACGCCGTCCTCACGTGCGTTGCCGCCTCGTCGAGAAGGTAGTTGCAGAGCGTTGTCTTTCCGCTGTCCGTCGCTCCGACGACGTAGACGCACTCCGGGACATCCGACCCCGTGAGCGCCGCGACGAGATCGTCCCATCCTTCCCCGATGCTGATCAAGCCAGGCAAGCCTCCTCTCAGGGATGTTGCAGCCCATGGTTATAGTGCTTGACGCAACGCCCCTCCCGGGGGGGCTGCACTACCCAGGAGAGGCTTTATCAGGAGTGTATCCCTACTCGCAGCGCATGAACAGAACGGCAGCAACCACCGGGCCGGTGCCTGCGGCCCTCGGCAGGGTGTTTCCCACCCTTATGGCCACGTCCCTTTCCGGCAGGGTCGTCACCCTCCCGGGCGACGCGGAGGGCGACGTCTCGCTCATCGTCCTCGTCTTCCTCGAGTCTGCCGGGCCGATCGCGGAGGCCTGGAGCGGCCCCTTTGCCGGGGCGTTCACCGAAAATCCCCGGGTGACGACCTACCTCGTTACGGTCGTCGGCGACAGCCTCATCGGCAGATCCCTTGCCGACCGCATCCGGCAGGGGCTCGCGGGCGGCGTCCCTCCCGCGAAGCACGATCTGGTTCTGACGGTGCCGGCAGATATCGAGCGGTGCCGGCGGGCCTACGGAATAGACGACCCGTCGCTCGCCTACATCTACCTCCTGGACGGGCGCGGCATCATCCGCTGGATGGAGAAGGGGACCGCCACGCCGGAGGGGCTCGCCGGCCTGCTCGGTACGGCCCGGACGATGCTCGGACCGCTCCTCAGGTGAGACTCACGGCGGCGGGCGGCGGCCTGCCGGCAGGATGGCGGTAACGGAGGCAAGCACGGGGCCGACCACGAGCCCCGCCCAGGCGACGAGGCCCAGAGCCCCGAGCGCCGCCATGGCGATGCGCTCCCCGGCTCCGATCCTCGCTCGCAGGGCGACCCGAATCGCCGCGATCCCGAGGAGAACGGGGACGACAGCGAAGACAAGGGCCAGGAGGAGAGCGGCCCTGACGTCCGTTCCCGCGGCCGCGATGGCCATCTGCATCAGGGTCATGGCACCGCTCCCGATGTAGAGGAGGCCGGCAACTGCTCCGGAGAGGGCGAAGAGGGAGAGAGAGCGCCGCCGCCGGAGCAGCAGGCCGGCGCCTATCGCGAGGACGGCGATCATCGGTGCGAAGATCAGGAGGAGGGGCTGTCCCTCGTGGCGGTGGATGGCGACGACGTCGATCGGGACCCGGATCCACTCTCCCACGGTGTAGGACTCGACGTAGCCGAGCGCGAGAGCATAGTTTCCGCCCTCTCCCGGGGTGTAGACCGCAAGGGTATAGTCGCCGGTTTCGGGTGCCGTCGTATCGATCCGGGCGAGTCTGTAGAGTTTCGACGGCGTGAACGGCTCGTACTCCGGCTGTTCGGGGAGGGTCCCCGGCACCGCTGTCGCGCCGGTGCCCTCCGGGACAGCGACATAGGACGGGACGGTTCCCGAGTCCTCGATGCCCGGCCCCGCGAGCACCATCCCGGGCACGAACCCTCCCGCATGCGGGACCTGGAGCGTCGCGTATATCCGCTCTCCTTCCTCCATCCGGAACCGGTAGTACCGGGCGGCGGGGCCGTCGGGCAGCGTATCATAGACCACCCACGACTTCGCAGGGTCCTCGACGACGAACGCCGAGTCCGGTGAGGAGCCGTCCCGGGCAAAGAGGGGGACGTGAGCGAGGGCGGGCGTCACGGCGAGAAGCACGGCAAGAAGGACGGCGGCCGCCGTGCGGCGTCGGGGAGCCATAGCCGTCCCATGTCTTTGCGGTTCATAATGGTTCCGCGCCCGGCAAAATGGGTTAGAGGTTTTTCAGGGCAACGATATCGGTCACACCGGTAAGTTTCCAGATATTCGAGCGCTCTTCGGAGGCGATCGCCTCGAGCGGCTCTTCGGGCTTGTGGCCAAGTGCGGCAAGGATATTCTGTGAGAGGTTATGCGCCCTGATCATGCTCACAAACTTCTCCCGGATGATCTTCTTCTCGATAGCATCCTCGAGCTGCACCAGGTACCCCTGCATGGTCACGAAGGTGTAGCAGGAGAGGTCGCCTGAATACTTCTCGATCTCAACGGAAACGTAGGGGTGCTGCCGGAAGAGGTCGTTCTTCCTGCCGTATTTGGTCGCCAGGAAGTAGAGAAACTTTCCGTCGAAGACGTACAGGAACGGGGCGATATACGGGTATTTCCCTCCCTGGAATGCAATACGGCTGACAAACCCCTCCGCTATGAGTTTATCGTACTCTTCTTTATCCATACTCGGGATCTTCACGATCTCCATCGGGCATCCTCCTATGCCGGTAACCCGTAAGAGTTCATATAAGTTTCCACGCGAAGGCGTAACTTCTCCTGATAAAGAGCTAATGCCCGGCGATTACGGGCCTGATACCCGTTATCTCTGTTTTAACGGCAGAAAATCGAGGGAGGAGGGGGGCGCCCGCAGGCCCTGCCGTTTCAGGAGGGGTTTTGGAGGACTTTTGCCGGCGGTTTCTGGTTCCGGCCTCCAGGGAGGGTATTCGTGCCGGCCGGATGTGCCGACCTATGGATGGCGGATATCCGCCGGTGCGGGAAACGGTTTCGTCGGAGAGGCCTTTTTTTCAAACAGACAATATAATAATATTTATATTCATCAATTGAAAGAAAAATGCGCATGAGCAAACACCGTGAAACTGCTCTAATTCTCTTGGGAATTGCCGTCTGCGCGGGATTCCTCCTCACCGCACCGGCCGTTGCCGGCTCCGGCCAGGGGCTCATGGCACTGGAGTCGGGAGAACTGTTGTCGTTCTCACTCGACGAGCTTTCGGCGGCGGAGAACGAATCTGAGCCATCCGGCGTTTCGATACCCCCGGACGAGGTGAATGCTTCCGAAGCATTCCCGGTACTTCCGAATGAGAGTGTTACCCCGAATACAGCCCCGCTACCCCCGGAAGCAGAGAACGCTTCCGATGTATTCCCGGTACTTCCGGATGAAGGGAACACCTCCGATGCGGTCCCGGTATTCCCGGACGAGGAGAATGCCTCCGGTGAAGTCCCCGTCCCGACCGGGCCCGGTGTCCCCGATTCAAAGCAGGTGGTGCCTGGCGGTCCGATCCCTGCGGTCGATGCACCTCAGTACGGAACCGACGGCTACGACGACGAACGGCTGATAGGGCTGATCAGCACCGCCAGCATTCGCCTGATGAAACTCTCGATGGAGCATGCCTATGCCCTCTACCAGCAGGATGCGGATGCCGCCGCCGTAGCGGCGGACGAGCTGCACGCGTTCTCTGTCAGGCTCCTCCGCGAGGTGCAGCCGCTCCAGGTCTCTCCGGAACGCCAGCCCGTCAAGGACGAGTTCGTCAGGTCGCTCGAGGCCTACTCTGCGGCAAGCGAGACGCTTCTCCACCCGACAGATGCCGATGGAGATGCCGTTCCGGCGGCCTTCAGGGATCTGGCCACGGCATCCGAAGGGCTCGAAACGGTTAACCGGCAGGCTGGCGAGGCGCAGCCGGCCCCCGGCACCCGCATGTCCGCGATAAGCGCCGGGACACCTGCCGCCTCGGCCGCCACAGGGCCGGTCCTGGTCGCACCGCCGGAGAAGGTGCTCCCTCTCCTGGACCGCTACACCTACGACGACCCGTCAGGCGAGAACATGGTCTCTCTGCTCGCGGAGTCCACCCGGACCGCAACGGAGTACCAGGAGGTCCCCGTCAATGCGTCGACGCCGAAAGTCGAGGCGGGTGAAGGGCGCATGTTCCTCCTCGTTGCCGTCAAGTCGACCAACCTCGGGCACAGGGGAGACTCCGATCTCTACACCATCGAGACTCCCGGGCGGGACGCGTTCGTTCTCGAATGCCAGGGAACGACGTTTGCGCCCATGGAGGTCCCGCCCTTCACCACGCTCGGGGAGTCGTTTGATCGAAAGACGCTCGAGCGGTACGAGTCGCTGAAAGGCTACCTTTACTTCGACGTCCCTGCGACTCTCGATGTCTCCGGGGCGACTCTCAGGGCGGATCTCGGGGATGCCGGGATGCCCGCCTGGGAACTCGGAAAGAAACTCGGCGAAGAGTCGGGGGATGCGGTATAACCCGCACCGTCCCTTTTTTTATCTCTTCGATCAGAGCGAGAGCAGTTCCACGTCCCGGGTCACCGTATCCAGCACGGCGATGGTCGGCCGGCCGGTCAGGTAACCGCAGGCTTCCCCGGGATTGACGACCAGCGTCGACCCGATTTTCCGGACCCCTGCCTTGTGGGTATGGCCGTGAACCACAATATCGAAGGCCTTTCGCCCTATGAGCGCCTGCAGGAGTTCACGGTCGTCACCGTGCAGCAGTCCGATCGTCATGCCGCCCGCCGTGACGGCGGCAAAGCCTCCCCGCAGGCTGAGCCGGTCGTGTTCGGCAAACCGTGCCGAAAGGAGACTGTGGTCGCCGTCGTTGTTCCCGAGAACACCGATCATGGGTGATTGGAGATTCGCAAGCCGGGGGATGACGAACGGCGAGACATAATCCCCGGCATGGAGTACCAGGTCCACCCGTTCCCTGTTCAGCTGCTCTACGGCCGTATCCACCATTCCAAGGTTGTCGTGTGTGTCCGAGAAGATCCCGATGCGCATGTATGCATTCCTGACCGCCGTCACGATATATATGGCTGTTCATCGTCCCGGCGATCCGGGAAAACAGCAGGGAACTCCGGGAGGCACATTCCTCTCCATGTCAACCGGCACGCGCCTTTACCCACACCGCCCCGGAAATCCTGAATTTTCCACCATACTCCCACTTTTTAAACAGGAAAATCTTTATCTGGCTGATATCTGATACAGGAATAGGAGCGTGCTCCCGGGGATGCACCGGGTCCGATGCCCTGCCCGGGCCGGGCGCACCGGGAGCGCTGAAACAATGGATTCGTGGAGGTACAGCATGTGGGCATACGTCAAACGGTCTGACGGCAGAACAGAGGAGCGGGAGTTTCCTGCCGGGGTTTCAATCGAGATCGGCGACATCCTCGAAGACGGCTCGATCGTCGTCGATGTTCCGTACCCTGACGACATCGACGACGATGCGGAAGCCCCGGTACTCTACGACGACTGAACGTCGCACGGTTGAGAGCGGCGGGCGGCAGAAGAGCGTGCCGCGCTCGTCTTATCGCTGGAACCAGCCTGCGGCACGCCGCATCGGCTGGACGTTCGCCCCTTCCATCTCGCCGAGAGCAAACGCGAACCTCGCCCGGATGGTCGGCGGAAGGTCGCTCTCCGGTATCGATATGAACCCGTACTCCCCATAAAAATCGACGAGGTTCCGGACCGAGTGCATGTACAGGGTGTCGTGCTGGCACGCCTCGACGAGTGCGTCCATCGCCCTCCGGGCATACCCCCGGCCCCGGAACCGGGCCGGGGTGAAGACGCCGTCGACCTCGTAGCCGTCCGGATGCCGGCGGCATCGGGCGACGGAGACGAGGGTGCCGTCCGCAAAGACTCCGAATATCCGGTCAGTCTCCGGGTCCGCCTTCAACTCGTGATAGTCGAGCCAGATCTCCTCGGCGAGCCCGAACTCCTCGCTTCGCAGTTCCCTGGCCTCGATCTGCAGGTTGATCGGGACCGCCAGCACCAGCATCGGCTGTTTTACGCACCCTGCGACGGCACTCGTGACGCTCCCGAGCGGGGCGCTTCCCGGGGCGTCGCGCTTCCCGATGCGCGGGATGACGACCGTGGAGGCGTCGATCTCGTCTGCTACGGCACAAATGGTGCGCGCCGGGTCCCCGGCCCTTACCAGGACCCCAATCTCCCGCCCTGTGGACGCGAGGCCGTTACGGAGAGCGGCGAGCCGGTCGCCGGTCTCCTGCTCCGCCTCTGCGCGTCCGGGTTCGACGACGTGCAGGAGCACCGCCGTCCCGGTCCCGGCAGGATCTTCCAGGGTTGCACGGACTTCAGGAGCCAGGGCCGCGAGATCGGTCGGCACCAGAACCCGTGCAAAGAGCGGCTGCCTGTCTTCTCCCGACTGCGGGACGATCAGGACGTGTATCCGCGCATCCCGGAGCACAGTGGCCGCAACGTTCCCGGAGAAGAGGTTTCGGAGCAGGCCCTGATCCCTGACCCCCATCGCGATCAGGCTCACACCCATCCCGGGGGCGGCCCTGAGTATCCTCTCCGGGACAGGCGTCCCGTCGTCTTCCGCCAGCACCACCTCGACGGGGTATCCCTGTCGCTGCACCAGCTCCTGCATCCGCCGGAGCACGTCATCGGCGGGCGAGGAACCGGCCGCTGTCCGGGCGTGGAAGAGGACGACCTCGCGGACGCCCGGAACCTCACCGACCCGCTCCGCCATGGCAGCGGAGGCCTCAGAGAGGTCTGTCGGGATGAGCACCTTTGTAAACATGGCTTCACCTCATATTATCCGGTATCCGCCGGGGGGCACATGTATCACGAACCTTGCACCCCTGCCGGGCGTCCCGGTCTCGCGGATCGTCATGCCGGTGATGGAGAGGATCTCCCGGACGAGGAAGAGCCCGAGCCCCCCGTCGACGCCGACGCCGTATGCAAAGATCCTCTCTTTCTCTGTTTCGGGAACACCTTCACCGTCGTCTTCGACGCAGATCGAGAGCCCGTCGTCCCGGATCCGGTAGGTGATGACGACCTTTGAAGCTGTCTTTCCGTGGCGGGCGGTGTTTTCGATCAGGTTCGCAAAGACCCGGTCGAGCATCGGGTCGGCGAAGACCTCGAGCCGTTCCACCCAGGGCCGGACCGATATCCCGGGGAGCAGCAGGCCCGATGTCGTTTCCCGGATCACCCCCTGCAGCGGCTGCCAGTCCGGCGGCCGGAGGCCGAGGTCCTGGTAGTCCCGGGTGATTTCTGCGCGGCGCTGCACGAGCCGGGCATCTTCTTCCAGGCTCTCCAGGTGCCGGCGGACGGCGGGGTCGTCGAACCGTTGCATTCCTGCGGCGATCCGCTCGAGGAGGGCGGATACCGCTGCCGCGAGGTCGTTCCGGGTGAGTCGTCCCAGCATGTTCAGTTTGGCGTTTGTCCGGCGGAGCGCGTCCTCGGCGTTCTTCCGGCCGGTGATGTCGATGAGCGTGAGGACGATCCGCCCGTCGGGGAGCCGGCCACCCGACGCGAGCACCTGGACAGCGGCTCCGTCGGCGCGGCGGAGGGCCGTCTCATACTCGTAAACGGCGCCATTTCGGTCGATCTCCGCCTCGAACGTCTCCCAGGCGCCGGGATCGTCGAGGAATACGGTGACGGGCTCTCCGATCAGGTCCTTCGTCGTGGAGCCGAGGAGAACGGCGCCCACGTAGTTTGCCTCCTCGATGCGCGGGCCGGCCTCGCCCGGTACAACGACGAACGTTCCCGCCTCCGAGTTATCGAAAACCCCCCGGTAGCGCTCTTCCTGCTCCCGCAGGCGGAGAGAGAGGAGCGATACGACGGCACCGATGGCGGCGAAGACCACCGCCCGCGAGAGAGCCGAAACGGCCAACCCGGCGTCTCCCACGGTGAAGGGCAGGGCCATCGCCAGGTAGCCGAGGGCGAGAGCGATCGAGAAGACGATGCCGCGGCGGGGGAACCAGTAGGCGGCAAGCACGATCGGCAGGTACAGCAGGTGCGGGAGGACGCTGGTGATACCGGCAAGAAGCGCGGCGGCGTTCGCGGCGAAGGCGACGAGGACTGATGCCGCGAGCAGGAGGGGGCGGGTATCCCTCCGTGCAGGCCGGCGCCGCCCGGAGATCAGGCTGCTCGCCCCCGAATATGGTTATGAAACGCAGCCGGACCTCTGAATATCCAGACGGAGGACATTGCTCCACGGCATGCTCTCTGCATGATCTCCACAAGGCGCTTTGGCTTTTAGGCTTTAAAATGGATCTGATCGGCGGGCCGCCGGGACCGGGCGCGCCGGTCTTCTCTCCACGGAGACGGGGGCATGCAAAAGGCATATGCCATTCGTTCCGTCATTACTGATCAGGATAATCAGGGAATAACCATGAAGATCTCACTCCTCCAGGTGAACACGGTCGTCGGCGACCTCGCCGGCAACGCCGACCGGATAGCGGCAGGTGTCGCGGGGGCATCCCGTCACCGGCCGGACCTGATCGTCGCCCCGGAACTCTCTCTGACCGGCTGCCCTCCCGGGGACCTGCTGCTCAATAAGGGGTTTATAGCGCGGAGCCTCGCCGTCCTGGGAGACCTGGCCGCAAACCTCGCCGATGCGCCGCCGGTGCTCGTCGGTTTCGCCGAGCCGAACCCCCCCGGAACCGGCCGGCCGCTCTTCAACGCAGCCGCCCTCCTCCGGGACGGTGCGGTAGGGAAAACGTTCCGGAAAGCCCCCATCTCCGATGGTATCCTCGATGAAACTCGCTACTTCGAGCCGGCGGCCGAAAGCCCCGGGTTCCTCTGCCTCGGCGAAAGGACGGTCGGGGTCACCATCGGCGAGGAGGTCCGGTTCGGCGGGCCGATGCCGGACGTGGTCGTGAACCTCTCCGCATCGCCGTTTGCCGCTGGCAGGCAGCGCCTGCGCGAGGAGGCGCTCTCCCGGTTCGCGAGGGAGCACGGGGTCGCAATCGCCGCGGCAAACCTCGTCGGCGGGAACGACGATCTGGTCTTTGACGGCCGGAGTGTTGCCTTTTTTGCCGACGGAACTCTCATCGCCCGCGGTGCGGCCTTTGGCGAAGATGTCGTGACCGTCGACCTCGCCCACCCCGCCCCGCAGGCGGTCGCACCCGACGACCAGGCACCCGAGTCCGAGATCTGGCGGGCGCTGGTGCTCGGGACCCGCGACTACGTCCACAAATGCGGGTTTACATCCGTCCACCTCGGCCTCTCCGGCGGGATCGACTCCTCGCTCGTGGCCGCCGTCGCCGTCCGGGCGCTCGGGCCGAAGAACGTCTTCGGGGTGCTCCTCCCCTCCCCCCACACCTCTATAGAAAGCATCGAGGACGCTCGAAACCTTGCAAAGAACCTCGGTATCCGGGTCGAGTGCATCCCGATCGCGCCGATGATGGAGGCGTTCGACGGAGCCCTCGCGGATGCCTTCACGGGACTCCCCTGCGACATCACCGAGGAGAACCTGCAGGCCAGGATCCGGGCGACGGTCCTGATGGCCCTCGCGAACAAGTTCGGCTCCATGCTCCTCTCGACCGGGAACAAGTCGGAAGCCGCGGTCGGCTACTGCACCCTCTACGGGGATACAGCTGGGGGGCTTTCCGTGATCGCCGACGTCCCGAAGGGGATGGTCTACCGGATAGCACGGTGGCTGAACGCGAAGCAGCCCGTCATCCCCGAGAGGGTGCTAAAAAAGCTCCCCTCCGCGGAGCTCCGGCCCGGCCAGACCGACCAGGAGATCCTCCCCCCCTACGACCTCCTCGACGCGATCCTCCATCGTTACATCGACTGCTTCGAGTCCCCGGGCGAGATCGTCGCCGCCGGGTACCCTGCAGAGACCGTCCGGGAGGTTCTCCGGATGGTCGGGCAGGCGGAGTTCAAGCGCCGGCAGGCTCCGCCCGGGATCAGGGTGACCGATCGGGCGTTCGGGACGGACTGGCACATGCCGATCGCCGCGAAACCCTGGTGGCAGTGATGGCGGCGACCCTTGCCGACGACCTCTCCGCGATCTACGATGCCCTCTTCGCGGCGTTCGGCCACCAGCACTGGTGGCCCGCAAAGACACCCTTCGAGACGATGGTCGGCGCCATCCTCGCCCAGAACGTCTCCTGGACGAACGCGGCCCAGGCCGTAGCAAACCTCGAAGACACCGGGATGCTCGACCCGCACCTCCTCGCCGCGGCCGATCCCGCCGACATCGCCCCCCTGATCGTCCCTTCACGGTTCTACAACCAGAAGGCGGAGCGGATCCGGGAGTTTTCCGGAGTCTACGTTACGGAGTTCCAGGCCGACCCGGCGGCAATGGCGGCCGTGGAGACCGGGGAACTCCGCGAACGGCTGCTCGCCCTCCGGGGTTTCGGGAAGGAGACGGCGGACACCATCCTGCTTTACGCCTGCGAAAAGCCGGTCTTCGTCGTCGACGCCTACACCCGCCGGATATTCTCGCGCTACGGCCTCCTCCCCGAAGGGGCGTCCTACGACCTGACGCAGCGGCTCTTTGCGGAGAACCTCGAAGAGGACGTGGAACTCTTCAACGACTACCACGCCCAGATCGTGCGCCTGGGAAACGCCGTCTGCAAAAAGTCGCCGCTCTGCGACCGCTGCCCCATCCGGGAGGTTCGCGGGGCGCTCCGGTGCGCCGGGGGGCGGAGATGAAGGGTGTTAGGCCTTCTGGGTGCGACGGACGGAACGTCCGGAGCTCAAGAAAACGCAAAGCGTCTTCGAGTTGCGACGGGCCGAATGGTGCGACGGTTCACTAGAACCGGAGCATGAGAAGCCCGAAGGGCTTCGAGTCCAGAGTATGAGCACCGAGGGTGCGAGCCACGAAGAACGCGAAGGTAAGGGAGACGTGTATCACAGACTCTGCTGAAGCTCTTTTTCGGTCTTCCCCTACCCCGATGAGGTTGATGCTGGGCCCGGCTGTCCCTAGGATCAACCTTTTTTCTCGAACATGTCCCCATGCAGTGGACCGTGGTGGCTATCGCCATTGGGG
>NZ_DAFZ01000113.1:0-512 GCF_002498065.1 Methanoculleus sp. UBA208
CACCCCGATTCCCACGACGCCGGCAGTGCCCCCGGAGGTCCCCGGACCGACGGTCGTCGTCGCGGCAAGCGACAGCAGCCCCGTATCGAAGGCGCAGGCAGACTACGTCTGTGACGGTACCGACGATCAACACGACATCCAGGAGGCGTTCGATGCGCTGCCGCCGTCGGGCGGCACGGTCGCTCTCTCCGAAGGCACGTTCGATTGCGCCGGGAGCATCTACCCCCGTGCGAACTCCATGCTTCGCGGGGAGGGGCCGAACGCGACGTTACTCGAGTTCAGCCGGAACGGGCGGCTCCACGTCTCCAGCGAATCCGTCACGCTCTATAACTTCCATGTCGAGGGCACCGGATACCCGCAGACCGGGACCGATCCCTGGCTCGGCGTGGTCACCATCTATGCGAGCCACGCGAAGGTCCTCGCCGTCGAGGGGACCGCCGACGCGAGCACCCAGGCGGTTTTTCTCCTGCTGCACGATCCGAACGTCTATGCGCCGACCCTGGAGGACGTCG
>NZ_DAFZ01000113.1:822-1695 GCF_002498065.1 Methanoculleus sp. UBA208
GCGCCGACCCTGGAGGACGTCGAGTTCGTCAACTGCAAGGCCGTGGACACCGGGACCTACGGGTTCCTCCACAACGCCTGGGGGACGACGAACAAGGTGATCCGGGACGTCCGCTACGAGAACTGTGCCGCGATCAACTGCGGCAGGTACGGGCAGTTCAACCCCTGGGTGACCGGGTTCGACTTTGCGGAGCAGAACGACATCGAGGGCCTCCGCGTGACGAACTGCCTCGCCGAAGGCAACCTGGAGTCCGGGTTCCACTTCGAGTGGGATCCCGAGAAGCGAGACTGCATCCTCGAGAACTGCATCAGCAGGAACAACGGGCAGAAAGACTACCCGACGAAGCCCTACGTCCAGAGCGACATGTCGACCCACTACTTCGGGTGCGGTTACTATGCCCCCCGGGGCGACATCACCTTCATCAGCTGTTACTCCGAGGGGAACAGCCGGCACGGGTTCTACGCGACGAACGGCGGCAAACTCTACAGTTGCGTCGACAAATGCGTCGGCGCCGGGAAGACCGATTACCGGCTCATCCAGCCGGCTTCGTTCTACGCCGCCCCGACCCGGTCGATAGCCCCGTCCCTGGTGCTCGAGAACTGTTCGAGCATCGATTCGCACGGCTACGGTCTCCATATCGATCTCGCAAGCGACGTCTGGATCAAGAACTTCCGCCTGGAGAATCCGGCCGGGATCGACGGCAAGGCAACAAACCTTGGCGGGTCACAGGGTGGGCCGCTGGCCAATTCCGTGGTGAACATCTATGCGTCGGGCGACCGGGCTGAAACGTTGATCTGGGCCAGGAATAACGAAAATGTCGAGTACTCCGGCCGAATTGTCTCGGACTCGGCAAAGCCGTTCGTGATCGAGGGC
>NZ_DAFZ01000113.1:1988-2230 GCF_002498065.1 Methanoculleus sp. UBA208
AAAGCCGTTCGTGATCGAGGGCGACCGCACCAGAAACGTCCGGATCAAGAACATGGAGATCGTCTCCGCAAGCCTCACGCCGTTCACCAACGGTGTGATCCTCACAAACACGGTGCCTGCGGGAGCCGTGACGTTTGAGAACGTGGCGGTCACTTCCGGGGTGCCGTGACGGCCCGTGCGTGGACCCGGTATCCTGGCGGGCGGTGTGCCGCACCCCGGCCGCAACGGGATCGGCCGGGGTG
>NZ_DAFZ01000113.1:2489-12130 GCF_002498065.1 Methanoculleus sp. UBA208
GGGGGCGCGGGGCGGGGGGGGGGGCCCCCCCCCCCCCCCGGCGGCGGGGGGGGGGGGGGGGGGGGGGCAGGGGGGTGGCTGCCGTCCCGGCTGGCCGGTGGCGGCGGTCTTTGCATTTCAAGGATTTTTATAAAATTAAGTGGATTATATCTCATATCCGGAGCCTGTTAACCCGTCAGAAATACCCCCCGGGACCTCCGGCCGGGACGGGCATTCACCGTGCCACACGCGCTAAAGTTCGATACTGTATTTATATATTTCTATTTTCGTTCGAGTTTTGGAAATAATTGAAACAAGCGATTATCTCTGAAATGAGTTGCCCGTTTGTGATTTAAAATAATGTGGATCGTTTATTCAATTTAAAAAACATTTTAAATTACGGTTATCAGATAATGCAGTATCTCCCAAGAGGTGAGATAATGCGAGATAGACGGACAACGAAGCTTCTTATTGTAGTGTTCCTGATTGTCGGGCTCGTCCCGATTGTCGGGGCGCTCGAAGCGACCCCCAACACGATTGTCGCGGCAAGCGACAGCAGTGCGGCCGATAAAGCAGCGGCCGACTACGTCTGTGATGGGGTCAACGATCACGTGGAGATCCAGGCAGCACTGAACGCCCAACCCTCATCAGGCGGTGTTGTCCTCCTCTCCAGTGGCACATACAACTGCGCCGGGATCATTGCTCCCAAAGCAGGCTCCACTCTCATGGGGGAAGGTGAATCGGAGACATACCTCGTGTTCACCCGCGACGGACGCATCAACGTCGACCGTGAGTACGTCACGCTGGACGGGTTCCACATCAAGGGAACCGGCTACAGTAGCGGCGTCAAGTGGCTCGGCGTGATGAACGTCCGGGCAAGCCACGCGAAGATCCACAACGTCACGGGCACCGCGGATGCGAGCATCCAGGCGGTTTACCTCCTGATTCACGATCCGACGGTATACGCTCCCACCCTGGAGGACGTCGAGTTCGTCAACTGCAAGGCCGTGGACACCGGCACCTACGGGTTCCTCCACAACGCCTGGGGCTCGACGAACATGGTGATCAAGAACGTCCGCTATGACAACTGCGCCGCGATCAACTGCGGCAAGTTTGGCGTGTTCAACCCCTGGATCACCGGGTTCGACTTTGCGGAATTGAACGACATGGACGGCCTTCGCGTGACGAACTGTCTTGCGGAAGGCAACCTGGAGTCCGGGTTCCACTTCGAGTTCGATCCCAAAGTGACGAACGCGGTTCTCGAGAACTGCGTGAGCCGCAACAACGGCCAGAAAGCCTTCCCGACGAAGGCTTACAACCCGAACGACATGTCCACCCACTACTTCGGGTGCGGCTACTACGCCCCGAACTGTGACGCGACGTTCATCAACTGCGTCGCGGAGGGCAACTCCATGAACGGGTTCTACACGACGAACGGCGGCAAGCTCTACAACTGTGTCGAGAAGGACACCGGCATCGGGAGAACCGACTTCTCCTACCGGGTGCCCGCCGGCTACTACAGCATCCCGACCCGTTCGGTCAACCCCTCCACAGTGATGGAGAACTGCACGAGCATCAACTCGAACGGCTACGGCCTGCAGGTCGACCTCGCGAACAACGTGAAGATCCGGAACTTCCACCTGGTCGATCCGATCGGCTACAACGGCAAGGGCTCGAGCCTCGGCGGCACGAACGGCCAGTTCGACAACTCCGAGGTGAGCATCTATGCATCCGGCAACCGTGTGGAGACGCTGGTCTGGGCGAAGGAGAATATTAACACCGTCTTCTCCGGTCAGATCGTCTCCGACGCCGCAAAGCCGTTCGTGATCGAGGGCTACAGAACCAAAAACGTCCTCGTGAAGGATATGGAGATCGTCTCCAGGACCCTCCCCGCCGGCTCCCCCGGCGTGACCATCGCGAGCACGGTTCCGGCCGGTCAGGCGACCCTCCAGAACGTGGAGGTGACGTCCACCGGCTCGCCGGTACCGACGCCGACCGTGACCGTTCCCGCCACGCCGGCTCCCTCCGGGAAGCCCGACCTCGTGGTGACCGACATCTCCTGGACGCCGGCAAACCCGGGCTCCGGGGATGCGGTGACGATGAAGGCCACCATCAAGAACCAGGGCGACGCCCCCACGCCTGCGGGCGCGAAGCACGGCGTCCTCTTCACGTTCGATGACGGGGCCGCCGGGTCCGGCGTCTGGTCCGATACCCACACCGCGCCGATTGCTCCGGGTGAATGGGTCACCCTGACCGCGAACGGCGGCTCGGCCGGTGCAACCTGGAAGGCCGTCGAAGGCACTCACACCGTGAAGGCCAACGTGGACGACGTCAACCGGATCGCCGAGAGCAATGACGCGAACAACATCAGGAGTGAACAGATCACGGTCGCAAAGGCCGCGTCGGGGTCTACCCCGACCCCCACTCCCACCACGCCTGCCCCCTCCGGGAAGCCCGACCTTGTGGTGACCGGCATCTCCTGGACGCCGGCGAACCCGGAAACCGGGAGTGCGGTGACGCTGAAAGCCACGATCAAGAACCAGGGGACGGCACCCACGCCTGCGGGCACGAAGCACGGTGTCCTCTTCACGTTCGATGACGGGGCCGCCGGTCCGGGAGTCTGGTCCGACACCTACACCACGGCTATCGCCCCGGGCGCATCGGTCACCCTGACCGCGAACGGCGGTTCGGCCGGTGCAACCTGGAAGGCCGTCGAAGGCACTCACACCGTGAAGGCCAATGTGGACGACGTCAACCGGATCGCCGAGAGCAATGAAGCGAATAACGTCATGAGCAAGGAGATCGTCGTCGGAAGCCTGCCGGTTCCCGTCAGGGGAGACCTGAACGGAGACGGCAACGTCAACTGGGCCGACGTGACGATCGCTGCCGGAATGGCACAGGGAACCGGCCCGTCCGATGCAGCTGCCGATTTTAATGGAGACGGCACCGTGGACTGGAAGGATGTTGCCCTGCTGACCGACTTCTTCTTCGGCAGGACCTCTTCCCTGTAAAGCGTTTGCCAGGAGCAGTGGTTGCTCCCTCACCTCCTCCTGGTTTTGCCACGGGTGCCGCCACCTAACACCTGTACAGTGCGTGACCATATTGGTTATGGACAGGTTCCCTCGCCCGATCCGGTGAGCATTTTCTGCTGCCTTCTCGTGCAACACAGTCCTGAGAGTTCTTTCCTCGAGAATCTCCGGCTCTCCCGGGGTCGGAGCGATGGATACATCTATATAGGTGCCACCCGATACTGCCGACCGAATGGCAGTAGCACTCCCGAAAAACTTCAGCGAGGTCAGGCAGCACCTGCAGGAGCCGCTTATCCGGAATTCGTTCTTCATCATGGCGTCATCGTTCGCCGCTGCGGGGTTCGGGTTCTTCTTCTGGATGATTGCAGCCCGATTCTACTCACAGGCGGACGTGGGTATTGCAACCGCCCTGATGTCGTCCATGGGGCTCCTCATCCTCATCTCCCGGCTCGGCCTGGACCAGTCGGTGATCCGGTTCTTTCCCCTGCGCGACAAGAACCGGGTGCTCGGAACCGCCATCCTCGTCCCGACCGCGGTGGCGCTCGGTGCGGGGCTGATCTTCATCGCCGCAGTGGACGTCGTATCCCCCGAGCTCACGATCGTCAGGTCGATCGCACCGCTCTACCTCATCATCCTCGGGGCCTACTCCATCACCTGGGTCCTTGAAGGTGCGTTCAACGCCCTGCGCAAGTCCGAGCACTACTTCACCCTGAACCTGCTCTACGGGACGAGGATCCTCTTCCTGGTCCCCCTGGTATTCCTCGGGGCGATAGGCATCTTCGGCGCTTTCGGCTTCTCGTTCATCCTCGGTCTCGCCCTCGCCCTTGTCCTTCTCACCCGGTGCTCCGTGAAACCGACGCCGTGCGTCGACCGGGTCTTCCTGCGGGAGGCATGGCAGTTCTCTGCCGGTGCGTATATTGCCGGGATACTGATGTCTGCGCCGAACATGGTCATCCCGATCATGGTGCTCCACGTGCTCGGGGCGGAGAGCACCGCCAACTACTACATCACCTACGCAATCGTCTCGATACTCTTCATGATCCCCTACGCGTTCACGACCTCGCTCTTCGTCGAGGGGAGCCACGGGGGGGAGATGAAGAAGAGCGTGCTCCGGACGCTCGCGAGCATGTTCGCCCTGCTCATACCTGCGATCATCGCCCTCGCCCTCTTCGGGGAGCAGATCCTCAACCTGATCGGCAAGGACTACGTCGAAGGGATGGCCCTGCTCCGGGTGCTCGCGCTCTCCGCCCTGTTCGTCTCCGTCTGCCAGACCTTTATATCCATCTCAAAGGTCAGAAACGACATCCGGAGCCTCATCATCCTCAGCAGTTTCATCAGCGTTGCCCTGCTCGGGCTTGGCTATGCCCTGATGAACCGGTTCGGCCTCATCGGCATGGGGTATGCGTGGCTTGCCACGTACGCGGCAGGAACGCTCCTCGTCGGCATCGTCCTGAAGAAGAAAGGATGGGTATAACTCTTTTAGGTGCTGCCCGGGTCTGGGTTAGCGGTAGTAGACGGCGGAACCGGCGTTGTCATAGACCCTGTGATGGTCCCGGATGAACCATCCGGCATCGGTATAGGTTGCCGTAGTGACCGCGTGCTGCTGTGCCTCGATCCGGATGCTGTCCCGGACAAGATTGTACGTGCCGAAGTAGAGGTAGGTGCCGGGCTCCACCAGTGATGCATCTCCCGGAATATATCGCTGGCGGTGCGGGTCGAACCCCTGCAGGAGCCACCAGCGCGTGCCGTCGACGTAGATGGGGCGCTCGATACCCTTCGAAAAGATCCATTCTGCTCCCTGGACCTCTTTGCCGTTGAAGACCGGCTTGTCCCCGGTAGTCTCGAGCGCCATCGATGTCGGGTTATCGTCCACGACCTGGTAGATGAAGCCGCTGTTGAAGAGGAAGAAGACGGCGAAGAATACCGATAATGCCTGATAGGCCGTTCCCATGAACGGAGCGCCCCTTATCGTGCGTATCCTTCCGGCTATTGCCTCGTAGATCGCTATGCCGCCGATGATCGCGAACGGGGCGAGGAAGATCAGGGTGATGTGGTAGAGGCGGCTGGTGTTGAGCGAGCTTGCGAAGAACGGAACGGCGATGCCGGCTACGTTGATGAGGAGGAAGACGAGCGAAACGGCAAGGTACTCGGGCTCAATGCGCCATCGCCCGCGCTTTAAGAGGGTTGCGAGCAGTCCCACGGCGATGAGGCCCTGGGTGGCGATATGGACGAGCTTTGCCAGGCCGTGCAGGGGCGTCGTCGACTGGCTGGTGAGGATCTGCATCCCCTGCGCGGTTGTCGAGTTGAAGGAGTCCGTAAAGAGGGTGGTCCATATCTTATCCCCGATCCCGGTGACGGTGGCAAGCGCCGTGCCTTCGGCCACCGTCGAGTACCAGAGGTAGGCGAAGGCGGCAAAGATGAGGATGTAGGGGAGGACGAGCGTCCGGATCGGCACTCCCCCGTCGGTCCCCGAAGGAGCGATCGGATCGGACTTCAGAAGGGCCGTGCTTCGGGTGACCCATTTCGGCAGCCAGGCCTGCAGGCGCTCGGGAATAACGAGCAGCAGCCATGCCGGAATGAGCGAGAAGAAGTAGATGTACGAGAGGCCGTAATGCGATACGATCATGGCAAAGGCAAACGTGACCATGAGGAACGCCTGCCTGTTGCGGCCCATGGACTTGTCGATCATCACAAGGATGGTCAGCGCGAGAAAGAGCTCCGCGATCTGCTGGCGGGCAAGAGAGATCATCTCCGTATAGAACGTGAAGAACGAGAAGAAGAAGAAGGTGGAGAAGAACCCGATCCTCGCGTCCGTCTGCTTCTCGACCGCCCGGTAGAGTCCGAGCGGCACGAGCGCGAAGAGGAGGGGATAGATGATCTTGAAGACCCAGACGGGGTCCAGATCGGAGATGAGCGAGTAGATGGGGACGAGGGCAACGACGGAGAGCATCCCGTTCGTGTTGTACGGTATGGTCATGTCCCAGAACCCCGGTATCAGCACGCCGTTTGCGAGGTGGAGCTCGTGATGGATATCGTAGCCCCAGATATACCCCGATATCAGCGAGGTATGGTAGAGGAGCGCGAGCGCGATGGTGTAGACCGCGAGCCCATAACAGGAAGCCGGGATGAGGCGGTCGAACCCGACGGCGAGGCCGACGATCGCTATCAGGATGAGGAGCAGGAAGAGGAGCGTGACCATGTGGTATTCGTCGCGCACGTACGTCCCGATGATCGCAAGGAGCGGAAACAGCATCAGGAACGGCACCGCCGGAGAGGCCGGGACGGTTATCTTCGGGTTCGCGCCGGCGTGTCCCCGGTCCCTGGTAAGCGCGATGTAGAGCAGAACCTGCACGACGGCGACGATCGTGATGAAGAGGATCGCAAATGAGAACGGCCGTGCAAACCCGAGCAGCGGGTAGGCGATGTTGGCGGCGAGGCCGGTGAGCATGAGGACCACAAGGCTCAGCCCGACGGAGTAGAGCAGCGTCTCGATCGTGCCGAGGTTATGAAGCCTGAGCGCCTTCAGCACGAGAATCCCGGGCAGGAAGGTGAGATACAGAAAGGCCAGGGCCTCTCTTGCGATCGGTATGTGATACCCGACAAGACCGAGGAAGACTACTGCGACGAAGACGAGCTGGATAGCCTGGAATACACGGAAAAACGTTTTGTTATCCCAGTCGTTCATTCGGAACGGGTTATACAGGTGCATGGTATCCCTTGTTCTCTGGTCGGCTATGTGTATGGACAGCGTGTCTTTTCCTTCGGTGGCGCCTGGCATGCCGCATGCCGCATCGATGCACCTACTCTCCGGTCAACCTATTAATGTGTTGCGTCAGCCCGGGCCTTTTTGCGGGAACAGCCCCCGTCCCGTGCGTCTGTCCCGTCCGGGAGGTCATCGCTCGTTCCCGCCGGCAGGGGCCGTCTCGGCGAAGGCCTCGTCCGCATGAGGTTTTCCCTTCCCCGGGGAGGGCGCGAGATCGCTGTAGACCGCGAGGAGAGATCGTGCTATCGTGGACCAGGCCATGTCCGTCTTCAGTTTCGCATACCCCTGCTCTCCCATGCGCCGGCACGCTGCCGGGTCCTCGAGCAGGCTCACGATCGCGGCGGCAAGCGCGGCCGGGTCGCGGGGGGGCACGACGTAGCCGGTCTCCCCGTCATCGACGACCTCCGGCAGGCTCCCCACGTCCGTGACCACCACCGGCCGCCGGAACCCGTATGCGGTCGGTATGACACCACTCTGGGACGCTTCGACGTACGGGAGCGCCACGACGCTCGCCTGCTGGAAGAGCCGTGCGCCTTCTTCGTAGGGTATCCTGTAGTTATAGACCTCGAATGCGTCCCGGCCCGCCATCGCCTCCTCGTACCTGTCGAAGTCCTCCCCCGTCCCGGCGATGACGATCCGGGCGTCCGGGACTTTTTGGGTGATGAGCGGTTCTGCCCGGATCAGGTAGTCGAGCCCCTTGTAGCGGTGGATGCGGCCGAAGAAGAGAACCCGGCGGCCGTCCGGCTCGAGATCGGGCTCCTCGAACTTCACGAACGGCGCCACCTCGTGCTCGCCGATCGGGATGACGTGTACCTTTTGTGCCGGGATGCGGTAGTTCTCCACAAGGATGTCCCGGAGCGCTTTCCCGTGAACGAAGATCCGGTCAGGGAGAACCCTTGATACGAAGAGGGTGAGCCGGTAGAGCAGCGAACCCGCATCCAGCAGACGATCCTCGCCGGGGTGCGGCTCGATGTCGTGGAACGTCGCCACCAGCGGATACTTCCTGAGCATGGGGAGGAGCGGGCAGAGCATGGGGTTGTTCACCTGGAAGTGGACGACGTCGGGAGCGAAGCCGTCGATTGCGGCGACGATCTCCCGGAGCAGGGGGTGGCACGACGGACCGAACCTCCCGGCGTACCGGGAGTAGCCGAATATGTGGACCTTCACCTTCGGGTCGATGCTCTCCACGTACTCCTCCGACCTGTAGTCCGGGAGCAGCAGCAGCACCTCGGTGTGCCGGGCAAGTTCGTTTGCCATCTGGATGGTGTAGTCGTAGAACCAGAAGGTCAGGCATGCCACTCGCATAGGGGCACTCTCTGTGAAGAGACCCTATATAGACATTGCGCCGGGGAACGCCATTGGGCCGGATAGCGGCGGACAGGCGGGCAAGAGTCCGGCAGGCTCCTTCCCGGCGGCGTCCCGGATTCGGGCATTATCGCCCTTCTCCCGGCGGCGTCCGGGTCTTGTAACCCCCGATCCGGGCCGGCGGGATGATGCATGTGCCGTCTCACGCCGCTGTCCGGTGGTGGGGGCCGGAGGCCCGGGGGCGTACCGGCGCATGGAGCAGAATCCCCATCCGCTCTGCATGAAAGCGTTTCGAGGAGGGTCGTTTGGGCTGATCGGCAGAGATGGGCGCGAATACTTATAAGTTTCGATTTTAATTTCAATAATTGTATAATATGTTTTTGCACTAATCGATATTTGATATATCATGTTTTTTCCCGGACTTTCCAGATTATGATGGCTGATATCCTGGAATAAACGATATCTGGAATTTTATTTTGTGAATAAAATATTTATATGACAATTAAAAGACGGTAGTGATACCTCACAGAGAGGCTGAATGGCATGACAGACAGGCGAAATATTCTAAGACTGGCTGCAGTACTTCTGGTGTGCTGCCTTATCCCGGCATTCTCCCCGGTAAGTGCTGCCGAGTCTGCAAGTCCGGCTACGCTCACCGTGGCTGCAAGCGATAGCACCGAACTGTCGAAGAACCAGGCAGACTATGTCTGTGACGGCGTCGACGACCAGGCCGAGATCCAGGCGGCGCTCGCCGCACTGCCGGACGGCGGTACCGTCGTCCTGACCGAAGGCACGTTCAACTGTGCCGGCGTCATCGCGCCGCCGGCGGGCACGACGCTCTCCGGCCAGGGTCCGGATGCGACGAACCTTGTGTTCACCAACGACGGGCGCATCAGCGTCGACCAGGAGTCCATCACGCTGGACGGGTTCCACATCGAGGGCAGCGGCTACAGCAGCGGCGTCAAGTGGCTCGGCGTGATGACCATCCGTGCAAGCCACGCGAAGATCCACAACATTGAGGGAACGGCGGATACAAGCATCCAGGCAGTCTACCTCCTGATCCACGATCCGGCCGTCTACGCGCCGACCCTGGAGGACGTCGAGTTTGTCAACTGCAAGGCCGTGGACACCGGGACCTATGGGTTCCTCCACAACGCCTGGGGGTCGTCCAACAAAGTGATCAAGGATGTCCGCTACGACAACTGCGCTGCGATCAACTGCGGGAGCAAAGGCGCGTTCAACCCCTGGATCACCGGGTTCGACTTTGCGGAACTAAACGACATGGACGGCCTTAGGGTGACGAACTGCCTCGCGGAAGGCAACCTGGAGTCCGGGTTCCACTTCGAGTTCGATCCCACGGTGACGGACGCGGTTCTCGAGAACTGCGTGAGCAAGAACAACGGGCAGAAACCCTACCCGACGGTGCCCTACAAGCAGAGCGACATGTCGACCCACTACTTCGGGTGCGGCTACTACGCCCCGAACTGCGACGTGACGTTCAAGAACTGCACCGCGGAGAGCAACTCGCTGTATGGGTTCTACGCGACGAACGGCGGCAAGCTCTA
>NZ_DAFZ01000113.1:12439-12972 GCF_002498065.1 Methanoculleus sp. UBA208
GACGAACGGCGGCAAGCTCTACGACTGTGTCGATAAGGACACCGGCGCCGGGAAGACCGACTACACCTACCGGAAGCCGGCCGGCTACTACAGCATCCCGTGCCGCTCGACCGATCCCGCCCTGGTGCTTGAGAACTGCACGAGCATCGACTCGCACGGCTACGGCCTCCAGGTCGACCTCGCGAGCAACATCCGGATCGAGAACTTCGAGCTCGTGAACCCGGCCGGGATCGACGGCAGGGGTGCAAGCCTCGGCGGCACGAACGGTCAGTTCAGCAACGCCGAAGTGGACATCCACGCCTCCGGAGACCAGGTCGAGACCCTCGTCTGGGCGAAGAACAACCAGAACGTCCAGTACACAGGAGAGATAACCTCCGGCTCCGAAAAGGCGTTCCTGGTTGAGGGCGGAGAGAACGTCCGGACGGACGGCATGACGGTTGCGCCTGCCGGCGAGTAAACCGGTCGATACTATCCGGGCCCTGACCGGGCCCGGCCTCAATCTTTTTTGGTTTTGCACCCGATGGAACGGCGGG
>NZ_DAFZ01000113.1:13318-13746 GCF_002498065.1 Methanoculleus sp. UBA208
GCATGAGAAACTCGGAGAGTTTCGATAGTGCCGACCCGTTGTTCCGCTGGAGTCGCAATTCGCAACTCGCACCTTCGGTGCTCATGCTCCGGCCCTTCGGCCCATCGCACAGCGAAGGCCTGCGGCCTTCTCGAATTCCAGACGTTCCGTCCGTCGTTACTCGCACCTTCGGTGCTCGCACCGTGGCGCTTCCAGCCAGTCGCGTTTCGGAACGTCATACTAATGAACCGTCGCACGTTCCGACAGTTTCACTCCGAACAGTTGCATCCTGCGGACAGTCGTTTCAATCGGAACATTGCATGCCGCGTGTACGGCTTTCGAGGGGCTATCGCCGAGAGGGGGGTGGGGACAGGTAAGGTCTGTAGCCTGACCTTCATATTGCTGTCGAGCCCCGTAAGCTTTCCCGCCTTGATTCCCACTCGCCAGCA
>NZ_DAFZ01000059.1 GCF_002498065.1 Methanoculleus sp. UBA208
TTAACGATGATTTTATCGTAGATCGGTAGGACCCGTGATCCGCCGGATAAACGGCCTACGGGGCCGCGACGTGCCTCCGCGCAGATCCCTACACGGTGAAGAGACCCCGTTCACCGGTTATCCTGAACAGGCCCGCCCGGACACCGGCATCGAGCCAGGCATACCCGTAGCTGAACCGTGCGAGGGCGCCGGCACGGTCGCCCGCATCAAGGTGTTCTACGCCTTCCGCGTACCAGGAATGCGCCGCCGAACGGAACCCCTCCGCCCCTGCATGGAGCGGGCTCGCCACGTCCGGGCCCGTCTCGACCATCGAAAGGGCAGAGTAGAGCGTCCGCCGGTAGCGGTGGGTCTTCTCGTCGAGATGGCCGCTCTGCGAGTCCGGTATGCACGCGTCCACCCGGTCGGGAGGGTGGTCGGCGAGCGGTTCGAGCAGCCCGAGGCGCGAGCCTGCATCCAGCCAGCCGAGCCCGTAGGCAAACGCGGCGAGCGCGTTCACCGGGTCGCCCGTCCGGATAAATACCGTCCCGTCGCTGTGGTACGCCGCAGCCATCTCGACCACCTCGCCGGCCACCCGGTAAAGGAGGGTCCCCTCCGGGACGGCGATCCGGGTCCGGGAAAGAGACTCGCCAAAGAGGGCACCGTACTCTTCGAGGGTCATAGGCCGGCAAACATCTCCAGGTACTCGCGCTCCATGGGGTGAAGCTCCGCCGGCACGACGAGGATATGGAGCGGGGGCCCGAACTCCGTCTCTTTGAGCTTCGCGCCGGCTCCGGCGGCAACCACCGGGTGCTCCGACCCCGCCCGGGCGATGCCGACGTAGAGGGCGGGCGGCTCGATGCCGCGCTTCTCCGCCATCTCCTCGAGGATGGCGATCGCCTCCGGGATGCACATGTAGCGGTCCTTCTGGATATCCAGGTAGACGAGCGTATGCAGGTTGAGCGCGAGGTTTGCCGCAACCGTCTCGACGGGGGCCGTCGGGAACCATCCCTTCGCGGGGAACGGCACCGAACAGGACTTCCCGAACCGGTAGTTCTGCAGGCCCGAGAGGCCCGAGACCGCGCTCGATATGGATGAGGCGTGGATGATGGACGTCTCGATCCCGGCGGCGGCGGCCCGCATCCGGAGATCGGCGTGCGTCGTCGAGACCATGGGGTCTCCCCCGGTGAGGAACGCCACCCGGCCCCTCGCGGCGCGATCGAGGATCTCGCGGGGATCCTGTTCGACATCCTCCCGCGCAAGCACCCGGACCTCCTTCTCAAAGAACGCCTCCATGCCGGAGACGTCCGTCCCCATCAGCCGCGATGTATACGCCTCGAGAAAGACGGCATCGGCATTACGGACACATTGGAGGCCTTTCACCGATATATCCCCGAGGTCGTAGAGTCCCAGGCCCACGAACGTCAGCATGGCCGGCTCACGCCCGGGGCAAACTCGAGGGTGGAGAGGCACGGCACCGGGGGTACGGCGCTGCCGGGATACAGTCGCAGAAATTTCATCATTATCTCTGTCGGTGTTCCATCATCGTAGAAGTAACGGATCAGGGGAGCCGCCTCTCCCTCCCCGGGCACCCCCTATCCCAGAAGATGGAACAGCAGGGTTCCGATAAGGAGTCCGAGGGCGACCGTGTATACCGTGATCGCGAGCGTGATCCTGGAGCCGACCTCGCGCAGGAGGACCGTGATCGTCGCGAGGCAGGGGACGAAGAGGACGGTCACGACCGCAAAGATGTAGAGCTGGAGGGACGAGAGCACCGCTCCGAGGTCGGCGGTGCCCGCGAGGATGGCGAGGGTCTCGAACGCCATCTCCTTCCTCAAAATCCCGAAGGTGAGCGCCGTCGCCGAGTACCCGGGAAGGCCGAGGAGCGCCATGGTGTAGGGTTCCACAATCGCCTCAAAGAGCGCCATGATGCCGAAGAACTCGAGCAGCCCGAGAACAACGCTCCCTGCAAGGAGGAGCGGCATCGCGATGAAGAGGAACTCCGAGAGACGCGACCATGCCTTCTTCATCACCAGTTTCGGGTCCGGCCAGCGGAGCGGCACCATCTCCATGATCATGCCGAACCGCTCGCCGGGCGCCACGCGGGAGAGGACGAGCCCTGTCGCGAGGATCAGGCCAAACACGATGGCGTATACGCTGAATGCCGCCCCGAGACCGACGAAACTCGCCACAATCCCGGCTATGATGACGGTCCGGGCCGAGCAGGGGACCATCGTGACCAGGAACGAGGCGATGATCCGCTCACGCCGGGAGTGCAGGAGCCGTATGCTCATGATGGCCGGCACGTTGCACCCGAACGCCAGGGTGAAGGGGATGACCGCTCCGCCGTGCATCCCGACCCGGTGCATCGCGTTGTCGGCGAGGAATGCCGCCCGGGTCATGTAGCCCGAGTCTTCGAGGACGGAGATGATGATGTAGAAGAGGAAGACGTACGGGAACGCTATCCCGAGGCCCGCCTGGAGCGCAAGCAGGACGGATCTCCCCAGTTCTTCGGCGAGCGGAGGCAGCCCGATCCCGAGGAACGGCTGCATCGCGAAGACTTCGAAGAACTCCACGATCAGCCCCTCGAGGAACGATCCCGCGATGAATACAAAGAGGAGCATCCCGATGAGGATGGAAAGAAGGATCGGCATTCCGGGGATGATCCGTGTCAGGATGCTGTCGGGGTCGGTCTGGCGGAGGAGCGCCTCTTCCTTTACGGTGAGGTCGGCGATCCGGTGAGCGAAGTTGTGCCGGTTGGCCGCGATGATCTGGGCGACCGTCATCCGGTGCCGGGACTCGATCTCGTCGGCGATCGTCCGTGCCGCCTCAAGCAACTCCGGGTTGTCGCCGAACCCGAGAAGCGCCCGGATGCTCTCCTTCCGGTCGGCATCGAACATCTTCCCGAGGCTCCGGACGGCTGCCTCTACGTGATGGTCGTACGGGATCTCGACCATCGACGGGCTGGAAGCGGCAAGAGCCGCCGGAATGATCCGGTCGATGTTCTTCCCCTGCGACGCCGCCGTCTGGACCACCTCGACGCCGAGGAGGTCGCGGATCGGGCCGGGGTCGATCTCAATCCCCCGTTTTGCGGCTTCGTCGGCCATGTTCAGCACGACGACCATAGGGAGGCCGTACTCCGCCACCTGGAGGAGCAGGTAGAGGTTGCGTTCCAGACGGGTGACGTTCACCACCACGATGATCGCATCGGTATCCTGCCGCTCCAGGAACCGGCGGACCAGGTCTTCCTCGTCCGAACTCCCTTCCAGCGAGTAGACGCCGGGCAGGTCCACGAGTTCGACCATCTCGCGCTGGAAACAGGTGTTGCCCCGCTGCAGCTCGACGGTGGTCCCGGGATAGTTGCTCACCTCCACCCCGAGGCCGGTGAGCTGGTTGAAGATCAGGGATTTGCCCACGCTGGGGTTGCCGATCAGCGCAAACCTCATGGTGGACACGACTCCACGACGATCGATGCCGCGATCTCGGGGCTGATGGCGATATCGCACCCTTTCACCCTGACGACGACCGACTTGTTCGGGAGTTTCCGCCGGATCTGCACCGTCTCACCGGGGAAGATGCCGAGGTCGAGCAGCCTCCGGTGCCGCCGGGGGCCACGCATCATCGCCACCCGGACGGTATCCCCTTCCTTGCAGTCGAGCAGCAGCGTGGAGGCGTCCCGTCCCCGGCCGCGTCCCATGCGCCCCGGCGGGGGTTGGGCGCCGTTCATATAGGAAGAGAGCCGGTCGATGGTCTCGTCGGAGATCCCGTGCTCGAGCGTGCAGGCCTCCTTGCTCGCCGCGTCCGCATCGACGCCGAGCATCTCCGTCAAAAAGCACTGGAGGACGCGGTGTTTCCGCGCCACCACTGACGCCACCGACGATCCCTTCTCGGTCAGCCTGACGGCGTCGCCGGTTGCCCGCTCCAGGTAGCCTTCCTCGACCAGAGCGGCGATGGTCGTCCCGGCGGTCTCCTTCCCGGTATCGAGGGCTGCCGCTATCTCTGCGAGCGTCGCCGACCGCCCGCCATTTTCCGTGATCGTGAGGATTGCTTCGAGATAATCCTCAAACGTGGAAGGAAGCATGCTACAATTTCTTTCACTTCCACAAGTTTATGGATTTGGGTCCTACCATCGAAATCAGAGTGCGATGAGGAGCGGATCCGCGCCACTTCATGACAGGGACCGAAATCCCGGCCGGCCGTAAGAACGGCGGGCTATAAGCTATCCAGTTCGGAATCCCGAGTGTTGGCAACGGATGCCCACACGACGAGAACAACCGTTAAGTACCAGGGATGGATTCAAGGGGTAGTGATGCTCCATGTCGGTGGAAGAGAATAAGGCAATTGTTCGCAGGTTTATCGAAGCCTATAACAGCCGAAACCTGGATCTGTTCGACGAACTGGTGGCGCCGGATTACGTTGACCACACCCATCACCAACAGGGCAGGGAGAGTTTCAAACAACTCTTTACGCTGGCTTTCGACGCTTTCCCCGACTGGCATGAACGTATCGGAGATATCATTGCCGAAGGGGACAGGGTGTGGGTTTGTGTCAAAGCTACGGGGACCCATACCGGCGAATGGAATCTTTCCGGAGTTCCGTTATCCCCTACCGGCAAGAAGGTAGCAATGACGATGGTCTTCATGTGGCGCATGGTTAACGGCAAGCTTGCAGAGGGGTGGGAAGTCGATGAGGACCGGGGTTTCCTCAAACAACTGGGCGCCATCGAATACACGGAAAAAGGAAAGAAACTCTTTCCGGAAGATGCCGGGTAGGGAATATACCTTCCATGCATGTTCCCTGCCGGGGCCTTCACCGGGGCCGCGGGCATTCCCCGGTCCCCCTGCCGGGGAGGAAAGCGTCCCCATCTCCCCGGAGACGAACCTTCCCGGCGGGCATCAACGGCTATATGGTTTCGCGGCCGATCGATGATCATGGGAGGCCCGGGGAGGCAGGTCACGAACAGGGATGTTGCCGAACGGCTCGCGTTCATGGCCCGTCTGCTTGAGATCGCAGGAGAGGACCGGTACCGGATCGCGGCCTACGAGCGGGCGGCGCGGCAGGTCGAGCGGCTCTCCTTCCCGGTTGCCGGACTCGACGAGGAAGAGCTTACCCGCATCCCGGGCATAGGAGTCCGGATAGCCGGACAGATCCGGGAGATCGCCGCCACCGGGACATTCCGGGAACTGCAGGACCTGGAGGCAACCATCCCCGGGTCGGTCGTCGAACTGCTCGGCGTTGCCGGGGTGGGGCCCCGGACCCTGCACACCCTCTACAAGAGGCTCGGTATCCAGTCCCTCGACGACCTGGAGCAGGCGGCAAAAGGCCACCGGCTCAGGGCGCTTCCGGGGTTCGGCGCGAAGAAGGAGGAGGCGATCAAAAAGGGAATCAGGCAGTTCCGCAGGAGATCGGACCGGATGACACGCCCGCAGGTCGACGCCGTCCTCGAAAGCGTTGCAGCGCTCTTTATGGGCGGGGATTACACGGTTGCAGGGAGTTACCGGCGCGGATCGAGCACCGTAGGGAGGATCGAGATCGTCGCCACCGGGGACCGCAAAACTCTCGTGAACCGCATACCCGCCGAAGCGGTCGCCGGCGAGGTCTCGATCTCGCTTGCCGGTGCCGGAGTGAACGTCCGGTTCACCGAACCCGGCCGGTGCGGCACCGCGCTCCTCTGCGCCACCGGTTCCCGCGGGTTTCTGGACAGGCTCGCCGAGGTGGCGCTCGCACAGGGCTACCGGCTCGGCCGGGACGGCCTCCTGGACTCTTCGGACGGCCGGCTGCACACGTTCGAGAGCGAGGGGGAGGTCTTTTCGTTCCTCGGGATGGAGGCTATCCCGCCGGAGTTGCGCGAGGACCGGGGCGAGATCGAACTCGCCCTCCGGCACGCCCTCCCCGATCTGGTCGACCTCCATGGGGTGCGGGGGGACCTACATGCCCATACCACCTGGAGCGACGGGCACCAGTCGCTCGATGACGTGGCGGAGGCAGGGGATGCCCGGGGCTACGAGTATATCGTGGTCACCGACCACTCCTCGCGGGTGAGCCCCGGGGCCCTTGCAAAGCAGCAGGCCGAGATCGAGCGGACCAACCGGCGGCACGCCTGCCAGCTCCTCTCCGGGACCGAGGTGGATATCAGGAGCGACGGCACGCTCGGGTACGAAAACAGGATCCTTGCCGACTTCGACCTTGTGATCGCCTCGGTCCACTCGGGGTTTGCCCAGGACCAGGATGTCCTGACCCGGCGCGTCCTCACCGCTATGGAGAACGAGCACGTCGATATCATCGGCCATCCCACCGGGCGCCTGCTCGGCCGCAGACCGCCGTATGCGATCGACCTTCTCCGCGTTATGAAGCATGCAGCGGAGACGGGAACCGCCCTCGAGATCAACGCGTCGCCCCACCGCCTCGACCTCGATGATATTTATATCTGGCACGCGAAGAAGGAAGGAGTGAAACTGGCTGCAGGAACCGATGCCCATAGAACTGGCGAATTTTCAAATATGCGCTATGGTATCATGCTGGCACGCCGGGGCTGGTGCGCCCCGGACGATATCGTAAATACCCTCTCGCTATCCGGGTTGCTGGAGTGGACGTCGTGATCTACCGGCTCTACGAAAAAATCCTCCTCCGGGACCTTCACACGCTCCCGGAACAGATCTGCTTCATGATCACCGAGCAGGACATGCTCGACGCTCCGGGCAACCTCTACCTTGCCGCCCAGTGGTGCCGCGACCTCGGGATCGCCAGCGCCATGTTCCATATCAGCACCGCCGACCCGGCCCGGCTGGAGCGGTGCCTCCCGATGATCCGCACGGTCTCCTCGATCGCACGCCTGACCCTGCACTACCGGGACGAAAAGGAGGTCCGCGGGGAAGGCATGGACGTGACGGTGGCTATCGGGAAGAGCGGCCGGGAAGAGATCGCCGGCTGCGTGAGAAGGATGGCCGAGGACGGTGTGGACCCGGCCTTGGTCGACGAAGACCTGCTGGAGTCGTACCTCACCTTCAACTACGAGCCGGACCTCGTCATCAAGACGGGCGGGGACCACCTGACCGACTTCCTCATCTGGCAATCGGTCTACTCCGAACTTTTTTTCCTCGACGTCAACTGGGCGCTGCTCAGGAAAGTGGATTTTCTCCGGGCACTCCGGGACTTCCAGTCCAGGGCGCGCCGGTTCGGGCGGTGACACCCCTTTACGGCTTCGCGCCTTCGCGTGAGGCCGTATCACTATCCCCACAATCAGCTCACGCGAAGCCGCGAAGGACGCGAAGAATGGTTGGTTGTTGGTGACAGGCCCCTTCGCACCTGACGGTGCTCGAACTCCGGCTCGAAGCCTGATGGCTTCTCAAGCTCCGGACGTTGTCCGTCGCACCCTTCGACCCGTCGTTCTTCGCGGCTTCGCGCTCTTCGCGTGAGGCTCCGTTATCACCCCTACTGCCGACTTACGCGAAGCAGGTGGGTTGCTGGCGCTCCCCTTCGCTTGAGATCAGACTGCATGAAAGGTGCCATCAGCCCTGCCGGTCTGTCCGCTCCTTAAGAAGCATGCGCTGGTCGTAGACCCGCATCGCCCGCAAAAGATCGATCTTCCGGAACGCCGGCCAGAACGGAGCGCAGAAGTAGACGGCCGACTCGTGGCCGTTCGCGAGCCAGGGGAGGAAGTTGGACGTCCGGTAGTCGTTGCCGGTACGGATGATCAGGTCGACGGGGGGTATGGGCGCTCCCCGGTTGAGATGGCTCTCGACGGTCGCGGGGTCGATAGCCGCAGGATCGACGGCACCCCGCTTGACCCCGTCGAGGATCGACCGGGCGGCGTGCACGATCTCGTTCCGGCCGCCGTAAGCAAGCGCGATGTTGATGGAGTAGTCGGTGTAGTGCAGCGTCGCCTTCTCCGCCGCTTCGATGGTTGCGAGGAGGTCGTCGGGGAGGAGGGATCTGTCCCCGATCATCCGCACCCGGATATGGTTTTTGTGCACCCGCTCGTCCTTCAGGATCGCGGCGAACTTCTCCCGAAAGAGTGCAAAGAGCGACGCGAGCTCGCTGCTGTCCCTCCGGAAGTTCTCGGTGGAGAAGGTGTAGAGCGTGATATGCCGCATGCCGAGTTCGCATGCCCAGTCGAGGACCTGCTCCGTGGCATCCGCTCCGAGTCGGTGGCCGACCGCCGTATCAAGCCCCTGCTCCCTGGCAAACCGGCGGTTTCCATCCTGGATCACCGCAACGTGCCGGGGAATGTGTTTCACCTGCCACTGCAGGTAACGCTCGTAGAGGGGCTCAATCTTTGATCGCAGCATCAGAGCGGCGTCACCTCGACCACCATGCCACCGTTCGGGTAGCGTTCGACGACGTACTTCCTGCCCGGCAACCCGGCACCGTGATCGGCAAGCACCCACCACGCCATCTCGATTCTTCCTTCGCAGACCACATAGTCATCCTCATCAAAGCCCTCCAGGAATTCGTCGACGGGGCCTGCCGCCTCAAGCACCCCGTACACGACCGTCCCGTCATCCGTCACCTCCTCAAACGGACGCGCAGTATTGGCAGCGATCCGCTTTAACCGTTCCCGTAACTGGACCGAGTCCTTGAAGGCCGACGAGCAGAAGTGCACTTTGGGGTCGGCCGAGAGTTTCTCCGCCCACTGGCGGGCGCCCAACACAGCGTTATGCAGCCCGTCCGCGGGCTCGAGCCCGCGTTCGCGCATGGCGCCAGCGCAGGTCTCCCCCCACTCCAGTTCGTTGATGTTGAGGAAATCGAGAAGCGGGAGGGCAGCGGCAAGGTCCTCGATTCCCGGGAGCGCCGGCACCTCGATGCCGATCAAAAAGCCCATCCGGCGGGCGAGGACGGCTGATTTGGCGAACTCGGTCTTCAGGATGCATGGCCAGACTTCATGGGGCGGGTGCAGCCGGATCTCGTCGACCAGCCCCTGCAGGCGCCGGAGCGCGGGCTCGTCCGGCGCAAGGCCGGTATAGAGGTGGATCTGGTGGTCCGGGCCGAAGTGCTCCTTGAGAAGCCTCGCGCACTCCACCACCCGGTCGAGTTCAAGCAGCGGTTCGCCGCCGGTGATACCGGTCCCAAGAGCGCTCATGCTCTCCGCCACTTCGATGATCTCGGACGGCGACGAGACTCTCCGTTCGTTTGCAAACACTACGTCCCGGCCTTTCCGCTCACGCGAGAGCGGGCAGTACCAGCACGTGCGGTGGCACCGGCCGGTCACGAAGAGGACCATCTTTGCTCCCTGGTGGCAGAGGACGCATCCCGGAGAGAGGAACCGCCCGCCGGGGGGTACTCCCGACTCCTGTGGCATATTGTAGTATATATGGGAGTGCGAAGAAGAAAAGGTTTGACGGTCATGGAGGGGGATTCCAGAGGGAACCGTTTTTTGGAATTCCGAAGTCACCGACTCATCCCGGGGAGCGTCACACCAGACCGTCGGGCCCCCTCACCCTCCCCTCGTCCACCAGCTCCGTATAGTCGTCGAACCAGTAAGCCTCCGGGTTGCTCTTATAGACCAGGAACCGCCCGCGATCCTCTGGGTTTGCCGCCTGGTTGTACTTGAAGTAGGTGTATCTGTCGGTCTTCCCCAGAACCTCAATCTTGCCGGTGGCATGGGAGATCACGAACCTGGCCCGTTTCGCAAGCCCCGAGCAGATCGTTCGGGCTTGCTCGAAGATCCGGTAGGACTCCTCCACCGGGACCGCAAACGTCCGGTTGCCGGTCGTGGGGCGGCACTGGAATACGTAGTAGGGATTGACACCGATGAACGAGAGTTTATTGAAGAGCCCGGCGAGCACCTCCGGGTCATCGTTGATGCCGCGGATCAGGGGCGTCTGGTTCATGACGATTGCTCCGGCTTCCTGCAGGAGAGCAACCGCACGACACGCGGTGTCGGTCAGCTCCCTCGGGTGGTTGAACTGCGCCATGATGTAAATGCGCTTCTCATCCAGGCTGTAGTCCCGGATCATATCCAGCAGCGCAGGGTCGTTCGTGATCCGGAAGGGATCGTATGCAGGCATCTTCGTGCCGATCCGGATGATCTCGACGTGATCGATATCCCGGAGCTGGCGGATTATGTCAAGCAGCCGATCGGTCTCGAGGATCAGGGGATCGCCCCCGGTGAGCAGAACGTTGTTGATCTCCGGATGATCCCGGATGTAGGCAAGCCCCCCGGAGACGTCCTTATTCACTTCGCGCGCATCCTCGATGAAGAGGCGCTTGCGGAAACAGTAGCGGCAGAGGCCGCCGCAGAGGTCGCTGACCAGCAGGAGAGCGGTCTCCCGGTACTTGTGCTGCAGCCCCGGCGCCCGGGTATACCGATGCTCCGATGACGGGTCAAGGTGTCCCCAGGGCTCAAGTTCTTCAACGGTCGGTATGATCAGCCGCCGGATAGGATCGGTCGGGTCGTCCCAGTCAATCAGCGAGAGGTAGTAATCGTTGGATCGGAACGCAAAGAGTTCCGTCACCTGCGCAAGGTCGGCGCACTTCTCTGCATCGATACCGGGGACCATATCGAGCGATGATATGTAGATCGGGTTTTTAATATCATTTATCGGGTTAACGGTATCGTCGATCGAGTTCCGGATATCATATGTCGTGTTCATTGGAATACCTCCTGAGCGACACTCTCCAGTGCAGGATACAATCCGCAACAGTCGGGGACAGCTGCATGAGAGCGGAGATCGAGAACGAGACGATCTGCGCAAAGGGTTCATGAGAGTTTCGCGCACTCATGCAGGAAACCGTCGCTCCGACGTGCGTCATTGAGTGTCGGATTACGTGTCGTATCCAAAAGGGTCCTCAGGATATTTATATCTTCGGTTAGGGGTGCGATGCTACAGGAGAATAGCCCGCCGCCCCCATCAAATGCGGTAGACGCCGTATTACTTCTTCTTCTTGACCATAGAGAGAATGTCCACCACGTATTTTCCTTCCTTTTCCAGTCCGACGACAACCTCGTCCGATCGGGCCAGTTTCTCGAGATTCAGTTCGTACGAACCGGGACTGAGGATACGGATGCTCTCGATCCGCTCGAAGACCTCGATCTCCTCTCTTCGTCGATCCCGCTGGACCTCAAGCACGTCCTCGCCCGTATCCCGGGCAATCTCGTCGATGGTCTTCTCCTTCAGCACGTCGTCGTGCCGTTCGGCCTCACGGATGTAGAGAAACTTCTTCCCGCCGCAGCTCGGGCATCCTTTCAGTATCCTCGTCGAACCGTCCTCGAACTCCCTGCCACATTGCGTACACTTGTGAGGCATATGTCACCCGTAATACCCGTTCATCTCGAGGAGGAGACCCATGCACTGATGAGATCCTTCTCCTTCTTGAGTGTCCTGAGCTGGTTTGCAGGCCCGATCACGGTCAGCCGGGTCTCGGAGCGCTTCCCCCCGAGGATTCTCCCCAGAAAACCGTTCGGGGCATCTCTGATGGGGTAGGTCTCCATCTCGATTCCGGAAAACCCGTCCGGCGCGATCTCCCGCATCGTGATCTCGATGAGTTTGCTCTGCTCATCCGGCGCGAGACCCTTCTCCAGGATAACGATGTTCCCTTCCATGACATCGTCGAGGATCAGGCGGATCTTCTCCATTCCGGTGAGCCGATCCAGACGTTCCGCCGAAATCAGGTCTATCTGTACACCCTGTATCATACCCATCACCCGAAATATGACGTCATATTCTCGTACAGCTCTTCCACGTTGGTCCCTTCAAGGCCGGATATGGCGATCACGGGGTGCTGGGGAAACGCACTCTTGATCCGCGCAGGGGAAGCGTCGGGGAGATCGTTCTTGTTCGCGACGATCAGGACCGGGAGCTTCCGGCTCTCGATGATCCCCACGAGCATGATGTTCACCTGCTGGAACGGGTCCAGCGTGGCATCAAGCATGTAGATGACGCCGTCGATATCCTCACGAAGCCAGTGCATCGCCTCAGCCACGCCCTCGGTTGCCTCCCGTGCCCGCTTGACCGCCTCCTCCTTATCGATGCCGTACTCGACGAACTCGTTATAGTCGATCTTGGTCGTCACGCCCGGCGTATCGACGATATCGATAGTGATCGAACTGCCGTTCTGGCCTGTGATAGTGATATTCTCTTTGCGCCGCACGCGGCGGGTCTCGTGAGGCACCTCGCTGACCGGCCCGACCGCATCACCGACCCAATCCCGCACAATCCTGTTCGCGAGCGTCGTCTTGCCGGCATTGGGAGGCCCATAGATCCCGATGCGGCAGGTCTGCTTCTTAAAGAGTGCCTTCAAGAACCCCGAGATCTTTTTTTTCGTACGAACTAAGAACGTCATTAAGTTCCCTCAGGTAGGCCAATTTTGCCTATACTTAAGTGAGTTGTGGCACTCACAAATAAATATAATTATATGTTCCGTCCGGCGCATCCTCCCTATTTTGGAGACAAACAGCAATCCCGGGGTGTGAGAATTCTTTTATACTGTTGAAACCTAGATAGACTTGCACCCGGAGAATTGGCTCAAATAACGGCCAGATTAGGAGAATCCCATGATGAATAATAGCGATGCCATCCGTTTTGAGACACGCATACCAGTCAGGGAGGTCATGCAGAGCCATCCAACGACCATCGATGTGGGGGAGACAGTCGCCCTGGCGGCGCAGACCATGTGCCGCGACGGGGTCGGCAGTTGTATTGTGCTGCAGAATAACCTGCCCACCGGGATCGTCACGGAAGAGGATATCAACTGCAAGGTTGTGGCAAAAGACTCAAAACCGAGCAGCGTCTCCGTCAGCGAGGTCATGAGCACCCCGCTGATCACGATCAGTGCCGACAAACTGGTCGGGGATGCCGCAGCAATGATGGTGAAGCACCGTGTCCGCAGGCTTCCTGTCGTTGAGGACCAGCTGGTTATCGGGATCGTGACGGTCAGGGATATCCTCACCGTCGCGGCCGAAGTGAACGAACTGCTGGCAGACCTCATCGAGATCAACCGCGAGGAAGAGTACGCCCTGGGAGTCTGCGACCGGTGCGGAAACATGTCAGACGATCTCTCGCGGGTCGACAACCTTATGCTCTGCCCCGTCTGTCGGGAGGAGGAGCAGTTGCTATGAAGGTGGCCGCAAACCTGATGGTGGAGATTCCCACCCTGCGCTACGACGACTACGTCACGAAAGCACGCAGCGTTCTGCGGGACGATGTCTTTCGTGAACTCTACATCGTGGACGAAAAAAATCGCCTGATGGGCTATCTCGACATATCCGACGTCCTGCGGGTTATGGACACCAAGTCGAACGTCACCGTCAAAGGTTTCATCAGGGAGGCCGCCCAGGTCGCCTCGAATACGCCCCTTGCGGAGGTCGGCCTCGCTATAATGAATGCCCGTACAAACAGCGCTGCGGTTGTCAATGAAGACGGTGCATACCAGGGAGGGGTGCTCTTCTCCGAACTCTTCCCCGTCCTGATCTCCCGTCGTGACATCCCCGGCAGGGTCGAGGACGTCATGTCGTGCCAACCCGTCACCTGCGCGCCGGACGACCCCATACACCGCATCTACAGCCTGATCGTTGCGAGCGGCTTTAATGCGTTCCCGGTGGTGCAGAAGAAGGAGGCCATCGGCATCGTCTCCCGCCGGGATCTCCTGCGCGCCGGAAATGTCCGCATATCGGTGAAAAATCAGGCTGATACCACCGTGGAGCGGGTGATGACGACACCCGTCATCTCGGTGACGCCGGATGATTCGCTGGCAACGGCGAGCCGGCTGATGGTCGACCACGACATCAGCATCCTCCCGGTCATCGACGAGAGAAAGAGGCTCGTCGGCGTTATCGACCGCCATGACGTCCTCGCTGGCCGCATCCCATGAGGACGTCTCCGGACACTGTAATTCCAGAGGAGTGAGACCATGCAACCGAACCCCAATAATTCAGATAAGAAACCGGCTGACAGGCTCCTGAAGATGCCGGGCAAACGCGACCGCGGACCGGTCGACTTCAAGACGAGAATCGCAGAGTATGAAGGCGAGATCATGGCGATCGCCACGAGGGACGTTGTTACGGCACAGCGGACCACAACGATCATCCAGGCGGTCGAGATCATGACCAGGGCAGGGTTCCGCAGGCTGCCGATCGTCGATGCGGGAACGCACCGCCTCCGGGGGATCGTGACCGTCAGCGACATCATCGACTTCATGGGTGGCGGCGACAAGTTCAACCTCGTACAGGTGAAGCATGGAGGGAACTTCCTCGCGGCCATCAACGAGGAACTCCGCGAGATCATGACCCCGCACCTGGTTACCATGCCCGTTGCCGGGAGCATCGCCGATGCGGTCGATATCATTGTCAACAAAAACGTCGGCGGGATCCCCATCATCGACCCCGAAGGAGAACTGAAGGGCATCGTGACCGAGCGTGACGTGATGAAGGTGCTCACCACCGAGCACTCGGGCCGCAGGGCGGAAGATATCATGAGGTCGCCGGTACGCGTCACCAGTCCCGACACCCCGATCGGCAACGTCTGCAAGGAAATGGTGAAGTGCAGGTTCAGGCGGCTTCCGGTCGTTGTCGACGACGTTCTCTGCGGCATCGTGACCGCCACCGATATCATGAGCTATCTCGGGAAAGGCAAGGCCTTCGAGCAGCTGACGACCGGGGACTCCGCCGAGGTTATGGGGGCGCCGGTACGGTCGCTTCTCTCCGGGGAACTTCACACCACCACAACGGACCGGAATATCCACGACATCGCCCTCGAGATGATCCAGCGGCATGTAGGGGCGTTCCCTGTCATAGAGGATTCACGCCTTGTCGGACTTGTGACGGAATACGACCTTGTGAAGGCATTTGCAGAGGGGTGAAAAGAGCATGCGTGCCATCGATGTGATGTCCGCTCCGGTGTATGTCGTTGCACCGGCCGATAACGTCGCCTATGCGCGAAACCTTATGCTGAAGCACCACGTGTCGAGACTCCCCGTCATGGAAGGGGACGAACTCCGGGGCATCCTTACCAAGAAAGATATCGCCTACCGGCTCAGGCAGACGGAACCGATGTGGCGACGGCGCCCGATCGACCGGATCCCGGTCAGTATCCTGATGGCACCAAAGCCGATCACCGTAAAACCGGAGACCAGCATCCGCGATATCGCAGCCATAATGCTTGATAGGGATATATCCGGACTGCCCGTGGTCGATAACGGCAAGATGACCGGCATCGTGACCAAACTGGATGTTATGCGTTCGGCCCGTGTACGCGGGCTCTCTGCCCGGGTCAGCGATATTATGGAGGATGCGGTCACGGTCAACCGGTACCACTCGCTGGACCATGTCATCGACACGATAAAGGGAAAAAACGATAAACTTATTGTCGTTAACGACAATGGAAGCCTTGCCGGCATCATTACGGAGAGTAACCTCGCATTTTATGAGTATCATGACGAGCGGATGAACCTGCCCAGAAAAGACGTTACACACCTTCGGAAAGAGGAGCCGGCAGGGCAGAAACGCTTCAGATACGTCGTCGAGGTATCGGCAGTTGCAGAGGACATCATGAGCCGCCCGGTCATTACCGTCCCCCCTGATGCATCACTCCAGGATGCTGTCGGGTTGATGCTCGCAAACCAGATCAACAGCCTCGTGGTCGTGGATGACGGTGATGTCCAGGGTATGCTCAAGAGAGATGATATCATCAAGGAAGTGGCAAAATGAGCGACAGATTTCAGGTACTCGTTAAAGACGTGATGGCAAAACCGATCACTATCGCGAAGTCCGCCTTTGTCAGCGAAGCGCTCGAAAAGATGCTCGGTGAAGGCGTCGACCCGCTCATCGTGACCAACAACGGCACGGTCATCGGCACGACATCCCGGGCAGCGATCGCCGAGACGCTCGGGAGCAGGAAGACCCACGCGCTGAAGGCCACATCCATCCATGTCGCGAACACGGTCGAGGAGAACTTCACCTCCGCATACCCGGACCAGAGCATCGATGTTCTGGTGCCGCTGCTCCAGCACTACAAGCTGGTCGTGGTCTTCGATGCCGAGCACCGCCTCATCGGACAGGTGACGGCAGGGGACATCCTGAAGGTGCTCCGGCCGGCGGGCGGCATCCTGGACGTCATGGAACCGGCACACACCATTCAGGGCGAGGAGCGGGCCGTCCACCTCCGCCGGAGGATGCTCGACGGCGAGATCGACCGGTTCATCGTCGAGGACGGGGACACCGTTCTCGGTATCGTCACGGAGACCGATGTCGCAAAGGCGCTTCACGCACTCAAGGATCTCGTGGAGGGGACCCACCAGGACTACCGGATCAGGAACCTCCTCGTGCGGGACATCATGAGCGCGCCCCTGATCTCGATGGACGCGGATACGGACGTCTCCGACGTCATCGACCTGATGCTCAGGAAGAACATCAGTTCCGTCCCGATCAGGCAGAACGGCAGGATTACGGGCGTCGTGACCCGGAACTCACTCGTCCAGGCCCTGTGAAGGGGCCAGATACTACTACCTTTTTTGCGGGCGGCGGGGCGGCCGCGGGTTAAATTCAGGAGTGTAAGGCTGCGGGAACTCGTTGAGGGGGGTTCTTTGGATGTCCTTCAGGCCATCGCCCATCGCGTACACGGATTCCCATCGGATATCGCCACGCACTGCCCCCGCCCCCTTGGGGCGGGGAACGACTGCCGGGAGCGTAGCGAACGGCAGGAGTTTGAGCACTGAAGGTGCGGAGTGCGACGGGCCGTAGGGCCGGAGCATGAGCACCGGAGGTGCAGAGGAGGAGCGCGAAGCGCGGGAGGGGTGGGGGCGAGGGGAACGGACCCTCAACCAGATCCAAAGCACCTAAGATGGGCACCGGAGACAGGGGAGGGGGGCGAGCCCCCCTCCCCGTCAGCCCCACCTCGCACCTTCGGTGCTCGAACTCCGCTCCTCGAAACCCTGCGGGTTTCTCGAACTCCGTCCTTTCAGGACGTCGTTCTCCGGAGCGTCGTTCCCCCAACGGCGATACCCCCACGGTCCAGTGCACGGGGCTTTGTCCTCGCATCTTGAGCACCCATGCTCCTGCAAGAAGACCATAGCCACCCCTCAACCCGGCCCCCGGAACAATCATCCTCTCGTACCCCCACCGCGACCCGCCCCTCCGAACCATCCCATAATGCTAGTGCCGAAACCTTCATCCGCCCCGCTCGCTCGCACCTGACGGTGCTCGAACTCCCGCCGTTCGTAGGCGCACCTCCGGTGCTCCTGCTCCGCTCCTCACGGAGCATCGCACTACGCTCCCGGCAGTCGTTCACCGAACCGGTGCCAATCATTAATACTTCACAGCCAGAAACGGGTAACAGGATTTTCCATGAAACCAACGCAGCCAGTCAAACCGAACAGGGATGTAACGGCCCTCCTTGAGTCCATGAGCAGGACCGGCTTCCAGGGAAGAAAACTCGGGGAGTCGCTCGGCATCTGGACCAGGATGGTCAGGGATCCGGACTGCACGATATTCATGGGACTATCGGGCGCGATGATCCCGGCAGGCATGCAGAATGTACTCATCGAACTCGTCAGGCACCGCTACATCGACGTCCTCGTCTCCACGGGTGCGAACATCTTCCACGACACCTGCGAGCACCTCGGCGTGCGGCATTACCTCGGCCACCACCACGCAGACGACACGGCGCTCTTTGCGGAGGGGATCGACCGCATCTACGACGTTTTCGCATATGAAGAGGAGTTCCGGGGCATCGACGCGGAAATCGCCCGGTTCGCCGACGGAATCGCACCGTTCCGGGGTTCGTCGCGGGAGTTCATCCGGCTCCTGGGGGAATGGCTCCGCGAGCACAGGCCGGAGGGACGGTCGCTCATCGCCACCTGTGCCGAGCACGGCGTCCCGATATTCATCCCCGCCCTCGGCGACTCATCCATCGGCATCGGCCTCGTGATGGCGCGCCGGCGCGGGGTCGAGATCGATATCGATCAGCTTGCCGACACCGACGAGATCACGCGTATGGTCGAAGAGTCGCAGAAGACCGGCGTCATCTACGTCGGCGGCGGCGTGCCGAAGAACTTCATCCAGCAGACCCAGGTCATCGCCTCGATCCACGAACAGCACCTCGGCGGGCACGCCTACGCCATCCAGTACACCACCGACGCCCCCCACTGGGGCGGACTCTCGGGGTGCACGTTTGAGGAGGCAATCAGCTGGGGCAAGGAAGCACCGGAGTCGCCACGTGTCCAGTGCTTCTGCGACGCCACGATCGCGCTGCCCATCGTCGCCTCGGGGCTGATCGGGAGCGGGGTCGAGCGGGCTCGCCGCTCTCCCTGAGCACCACAATTATTATTAGGCAATCATACCAAAATTAATAGGCACAAGTCATAGAATGCTGTGTCTGGAGCAGCACCTTGCGTGTTGCGAGTATCGAAAGATGCGAAGTTCTATGTTGAGGTAGCCAAGCCTGGTATGGCGCAGGTTTGCTAAACCTGTGTCCCCCTGGGACTCGAGGGTTCAAATCCCTCCCTCAGCGCTTTCACCGACAACGTCGATGATGAGGCGATCACATGGATGATGAAGAGATAAAGTACTTTGTTCGAGTCAGGAACACTGATCTCGACGGCACCAAGGCAGTGCACATCGCACTGACCGGGATCAAGGGCATCGGTCCGCACACGTCGCGCACCATCACCGCCCTTGCCGGCGTGGATCCTCATGCCGTGCTCGGCAAGCTGGATGACGAATCCGTCGGACGGATCGCAAACGCCGTCGACACGTACACCGAACAGGTGCCCGACTGGATGGTAAACCGCCCAAAAGACGTCTACACCGGAGAGGTCCGCCACCTCCTCGGAACCGATCTCACCATGATGAATGACGACGACGTCAACCGCATGAGAAAGATGCGCAGCTACCGCGGCATCAGGCACGAGACCGGGCAGAAGGTCCGCGGCCAGCGCACCAAGTCCACCGGAAGAACGGGCACGACCGTCGGCGTCAAGAGGAAGAAAGATTAAGCGGTGATTGAATGGGATATCCAGGAAAAAACCACAAGCAATACGCGACGCCCAAGCGGCGGTTCGAGAAGACCAGACTCGAGGACGAAAAGCGGCTCATCATCGATTACGGGCTGCGGAACAAGCGCGAACTCTGGAAGGCCCAGAGCGTACTGCGGAAATACCGTGCTGCCGCCCGCGAGCTGGTGGCACTGCGCTCAGGTGGCCTCAGCACGGAGGACTACCTGATGAAGAGAGACCAGCTCGTCAACCACCTGTACCGCTACGGTCTCGTCGGCGAGAACGCCGATGTCGGTGACGTCCTCGCGCTCAAAGTCGAGCAGCAGCTCGACCGCCGGCTTCAGACGCTGGTTCTCCGCAGGGGGTTCGCACGATCCCCCAAGCAGGCGCGCCAGTTCATCACCCACGGCCACATCGCGATCTCCGGTCGCCGGGTGACCGTGCCGAGCTACCGGGTCGCGAGAGCCGAAGAGCAGGAGATCAGTTACTACGGCCCCTCCCCGTTCATGAACGAGGTTCATCCCGAGAGAAGCCGCATCGCCCGCACAGGAATGAGGTAACATCATGGCAGAAGAGAAATGGGGCATTGCACACATCTATGCCTCCTTCAACAACACCATCATCACCGTCACCGACCTCTCCGGAGCGGAGACAGTCACCAAGAGCAGCGGCGGAATGGTCGTAAAACAGGACAGGAACGAGAGCTCCCCATATGCCGCCATGCAGATGGCAATCCAGGTCGCACAGAACGCACGCGACAAGGGGATCACCGGCGTCCACGTGAAGGTCCGCGCACCCGGCCGCGGCAAGCAGCGGAGCCCCGGGCCAGGCGCCCAGGCAGCGATCCGCGCCCTTGCCCGTGCAGGGATGAGGATCGGCCGCATCGAAGACGTCACCCCGGTGCCTCACGACAGCATCCGCGGCAAAGGCGGCCGGAGAGGAAGGAGAGTGTAATGGAGATAGCGTTTTCTCGACTGGACGAGAGAGTCGCCAAATTCACCCTGAGCGGCATTTCAACGTCGTTCGCCAATATGCTTCGGCGGGCGATGATCAGCGAAGTGCCGACGCTCGCCATCGAAGATGTCCGCATCTACGACAATACAAGCGTTCTCTTCGACGAGATGCTGACGCACCGCCTGGGGCTCATACCGCTCCGAACCGACCTGAAACGCTATAAGCCGCGCAGCGAGTGCACCTGCGAAGGCATCGGGTGCCCGGTCTGCACCGCGACCTATACGCTCTCCGTCGAGGGGCCCGGGACCGTCTACTCAAACGACCTGATACCCCAGGACCCCGACGCCGCACCGGCAGAGGAGAAGATCCCCATCATCGACCTCGACCGGGACCAGAAGGTCGTGCTCGAAGCATACGCCATCGTCGGCAGCGGAAACGAGCATGCCAAGTGGCAGGCGACGACCGCCTGCGGTTACAAGAACTACCCGGTGATCGCCATCGATGAACGGTGCGACGGGTGCGGCATGTGCATCGACGAATGTCCGAGGAACGTGCTTGAGACAGCACAGGGGAAAGTCCGGGTCATCGAAGAGCGCCAGGAACTCTGTTCCCTCTGCAGGCTCTGCGAGCGGGCATGCCTTGCCGGCGGGATCGGCGATGAGCCGGCCATCCATATCGGTACCGATGCGGAGAGATTCATCTTCGTGGTGGAAGGCGACGGCTCGATGCCCGTCCGCGAGATCATCGAGAGAGCGCTACAGTATATCCAGAAATCATCAGACGACCTGGTAGACGTGATGAACGAGATAACGGGAGAGGGGACTGAATGAAGAAGACAACCGAGAATAAATCGAACCCCCGGCTGACCGCCCTCATCGTGACGCTCAAAGATGCGTCACGCGCACATGAGGCGAACATCTGGCGCGAGATTGCAAAGAGGCTGGATGCACCCCGGAAGAACTATGCAGAGGTGAACCTCAGCAAGATCGACCGGTACGCGAACGAAGGCGAGACGATCCTGGTGCCGGGCAAGGTGCTCGGCAGCGGTGTGCTCAGCCTGCCGGTGACGATCGCCGCCCTGGATTTCTCCGAGGCTGCGATGAGCAAGATCACCGGTGCCAACGGAACGTGCATGACTATCGAGGACCTCGTTCGGGACAACCCGAAGGGGAGCAGGGTACGGATCCTCAGGTGAGGCGAATGGTTACAGTTATCGACGCAGACGGATTACTGCTCGGAAGAATGGCCAGCATCGTCGCGCAGCGTGCGCTCGCCGGCGAGGAGATTGCCATCGTGAACGTGGAAAAAGCAATCGTCTCCGGAAACCGGGCGCATGTGCTCGCGAACTACACCACAAAGCGCGAGCGCGGATCCCGCGAGGGGGGCCCGTTCTTCCCGCGCAGGCCCGACCATATCGTCAAGCGCACCATACGGGGCATGCTCCCGTACAAGCGCGAGCGCGGTATCGCCGCGTTCAAGCGGATCAAGACCTATGTCGGCGTTCCGGTGGAATTCTCCGGGATGGAGACCGAAACGCTGGAGAGCGCCCACATCGACCGGCTGAGCAGCCCAAGGTATATAACAATCGGGGCGATAAGCACCAACCTCGGAGCAAAATACTAAATGAGGTGATGGAATGGCAAAGATCATCAATACAAGCGGTAAGAGAAAGACGGCAATCGCCCGGGCGACCCTGAAACCCGGCAGCGGCCGGGTCCGCATCAACTCCGTACCCCTGGAGATCTACGGGAACGAGCTGATTCGCATGAAGATCGCCGAGCCGCTGCTGCTGGCTCCGAACTCACTCGACGGTGTCGATGCGGCGATCGATGTTTCCGGCGGCGGTACGATGGGGCAGGCCGAGGCGGTTCGGACGGCGCTTGCGCGCGGCATCGTGGAGTGGCACAACGACCCGCAGATTAAGGACGCTTTCCTCGCGTACGACCGGACTCTGCTCGTAAATGACTCGCGGCAGAAGGAAACCAAGAAACCGCACGGCTCCGGCGCACGGGCAAAGTTCCAGAAGTCTTACAGGTGAGGAAAAGAGATATAAGGAATACAGGACCATTATTATGATACCCGTACGATGTTTTACATGCGGTAAAGTCATCTCTACAGCCTGGAAGGAGTTCGAGGAGCGGCGGGATGCAGGCGAGGATCCAAAACGGATCCTCGACGATCTCGGCCTGGAACGTTACTGTTGCAGGCGGATGCTGCTGACGCACAAGGTAGTAGTGGAGGACCTGAATCCGTACCAATGAGGGGTCGTGGGGTAGCCTGGCCATCCTATGGCGTTCGGGATGCTGTGACCTGAGTTCAAATCTCAGCGACCCCATTTTATCATTAATGATTTTGAGGCTACACGATGGAATCGTATACCCGATATGAACGAGCGCGAATTATAGGGGCTCGTGCTCTTCAGATATCGATGGGTGCACCGGTTTTGGTCAAAACGCCAAAAACAGAGCCGCTCGAGATCGCACTTGAAGAGTTCGAGCGAGACGTGATCCCTATAACGGTGAAGAGAAAGTAGTGATCTGATGACGACCATCGAACAGATTATCTTAAGAACAATCCTCGATAGCCGTGGAAACGAGACCGTCGAGGCTGAAATCCACACGGATTGCGGCTTCGGGCGGGCTTGCGCCCCGAGCGGCGCCAGCACCGGAACCTATGAAGCGAAGGTGCGGCCGCCGCGCGAAGCTGTCGAGGACGCACGGAAAAACCTGATTCCATCGCTCATCGGTGAAGACACCCGCGATCAGATCACATTCGACGCACTACTCAGAGAGAACGACGGAACACCCGACTTCAGTTCAATCGGTGCAAACGTCGCCGTAGCACTCTCGCTTGCGTGTGCAAAAGCGGCTGCATCGTCTCTCGATCTGGAACTCTTCCGCTACCTTGGCGGTGCATTCGCCGGCGAGACGCCCCTGCCGCTCGGCAACGTCATCGGCGGAGGCGCGCACGCCCCGAATGCCACATCCATCCAGGAATTCCTGGTGGTTCCCACCGGGGCTTCCGGCGCAACGGAGGGGGTCTTCGTTAACGCTGCCGTCCACGGTGCGGTGAAGAAGATCCTGCAGAAGCAGGGCAGACTCTCCGGTAAAGGGGATGAAGGCGCCTGGGCTCCTGCCATAACCGACATTGAGGCGTTCGAGATCATCGGCGAAGCAATCGGCACCGTCTCCGACGAGATGAACGTCGAGATCCGGATGGGCATCGACGTGGCGGCAAGCGAACTCTGGGACGGCGAGCGGTATCGCTACAAGGGCGCCGCACGGACCCGGGAAGAGCAGATCGCCTACATGGCGGATCTGGTCGACCGCTACAACCTCATCTACATCGAGGATCCTCTCTTCGAGGAAGACTTCGACGCGTTCGCCGACCTCACCGGACAGGTCGGGGATCGCTGCCTGATCTGTGGAGACGACCTCTTCGTGACCAACGTCGAACGGATCACGAAAGGCACCGAGACGAACGCGGCAAACTGCGCTCTGATCAAACCCAACCAGATCGGAACGCTCACCGACACCTTCGAGGCGATACACCTCGCCCGGGAGAACGGAATGGAGACCGTCATGAGCCACCGGTCCGGAGAGACCACCGACGCGACGATCGCGCACCTTGCGACCGCGTTTGAGTGCATCTTCCTTAAGACCGGCGCGGTCGGCGGAGAACGGATAGCTAAACTGAACGAACTGATTCGCATAGAGGAGCTGATCTAACTTGACAGGAAACGAACTTGGCATAGAACTGAAAGAACCGCTGATACCCGTTGAGGAGTACCTCGCGGCAGGCGTGCATATCGGCACCCAGCAGAAGAGCAAGGACATGATGAAGTTCATCTACCGCGTCCGCGGAGATGGGCTGTACATTCTGGACATCCAGGCAACCGACGAGCGGGTCAAGGTCGCTGCGCAGTTCCTTTCGCAGTTTGAACCCGCGAAGATCCTGGTGGTCACCTCCCGGCAGTACGGCCAGTACCCGGCAAAGAAGTTCGCCGACGCCATCGGCGGCATGGCCGTCATCGGCCGTTTCATCCCCGGGATGCTCACCAACCAGCGCCTGAACAAGTACATCGAGCCCGACGTGGTTGTGGTGACCGACCCCATCGGGGACTCCCAGGCGATCACCGAGGCTGTCCAGGCCGGTATCCCGATCGTCGCTCTCTGCGACACCAACAACATGACGAAGTACGTCGATGTGGTCATCCCGACGAACAACAAGGGCAGAAAGGCACTCTCGGTGATCTACTACCTCCTGACAAAGGAGCTGCTCCGCCTGCGCGGTGTGACCACGTCACTCACTCCCGAAGACTTTGAGACAGAGTTATAAGATCCGAAGCACAAGAGCTCAACCTTGATGGATATGCGCCCATGCAGTGTAGCGGGAATGTTCTATCCTGCCGAGCCCAGGCATCTGGAGCAACTGCTGGAAACATTCTTCCGGAAGAGAGCCCCGGACCTTGATGCCCGGGGCATCGTTTCTCCCCATGCGGGCTACGTATACTCGGGGGAGACCGGAGCCTGTGCTTACTCTACCATACCGCCTGATTTTGACGGCACGTTTCTGGTCATCGGTCCGAGCCATCGGGGATACATGACCTGTGTCTCGGCCTTACCGTGGGAGACGCCTCTTGGAATCGTCGACGTCGATACGGAGTTTGTCGACGCACTGGATATCGAGACGGATGAGGTATCGCACCGGAGCGAGCACTCCATAGAGGTGCAGATGCCATTCATCAAATACCGGTTCCCGAGAGCAAGGGCTGCACCCGTCCTCATGGGGGAACAGAGTTATGAGGCGGCAATAAGCCTTGCGGAGCATCTGCTCCAGGCGATCGAGCACACGGGACGAAACGTGCGGATCGTCGCCTCAAGCGACTTCTCCCATTACGTCCCGGACGAGGTGGCCCGGCGGCATGACCTCTTCGTAATCGATGCGCTCAAAACCCTGGACATACCGGAATTTTATCGCCGGCTCAGGGAAACCGGTGCCACGGTCTGCGGCTACGGCCCGATCGCCGCCATGTGCATCGCATGCCAATCTCTCGGTGCAGAGAGAGGGGAACTCCTGCGGTATACGACCAGCGGCGACGTGACGGAAGATTTCAATCAGGTTGTGGGGTATGCGGCGATAGCGGTGGTGTAATTTGGCAACGTGGAGCGCGCCGGGCAAGATATTCCTGTTCGGCGAGCATGCAGTGGTTTATGGAAAGCCGGGAGTCGCGATGGCGATCAAGCCCCGTGTCTTCGTCACGGTGAGGAAATCCCGCAACCCGACACGCCCCAAGTCGCCCTACATCGACGAGTGTTTCAGGATGATGGGGGTCCGGGGGAGTGTCTACGTCCACTCGCAACTCCAGAGTTCGTCCGGCCTCGGGTCGTCGGCCGCGGTGACAGTGGCGACGCTCTCTGCGATCAACGACGAGTTCGGTCTCGGGCGCACCCGCGAGTATATCGCCGATGCCGCGTTCGCCATAGAAAAGAAGGTCCAGAAAGGGAGGGCAAGCCCCACGGACACCTACGTCTGTGCAAACGGGGGGATGGTGCTCATCACGGGAAACTCCAAGCGAAGACTTCCCCCCGAGAGCCTGCAGGTCGTCGTGGGTAATACCCTGGTGCCGCACAGCACCACGAAGATGGTGGAACAGGTCGGGAACCTGCAAAAGAAGCACCCCGAAATCGCAAACCCGATACTGGACGCAATCGGGGCCGTGACGCTTGCCGCCCTCCATAACATCGGCAATCCAAAGGAACTCGGGCAGTACATGGACATGAACAACGCCCTCCTGGAAGCCCTCGGCGTGGGACACCCGGTAAGCAGCAAACTAGTCCTTGCGGCAAGGGCAAGCGGCGCGTACGGTGCGAAGATCACCGGGGCGGGCGGCGGCGGGTGCATCATCGCCCTCTGCCCCCGGCGGGCAAAGAGCCGGGTTGCCGGGGCCATCGAGGCCTGCGAAGGAAAAGCAATCATCACCACCATAGACACAGACGGCGCGAGAAAAGAGAAGCATGACTGAGACCGTGGTACTGAAACTGGGAGGGAGCGTGATCACCGACAAGTCGGGAGAATGCGCTATCGATCACGCTTGCCTGCACGAGGTTGCGGAAGAGCTCGCCGTACGGAGAGATTCCGCACTCGTGCTCGTCCACGGTGCAGGGTCATGCGGACACCCGGAGGCCCGGCGCTACCGCATCAACGACGGCCTCACGAGAGAAAACGTCCCCGGTGTCTATGAGACGCATGCAGCCGTCTCAGGCCTGAACGCCGCGGTCGTCGATGCCCTGCGGGATGCGGGCGTCGAAGCGATCGGCATCCACCCCCTCGATCTGGCGCTCGCACAAGACGGACGCCTGGTATCGTTCGAGACCCGCCATATCGCCGAGATGACGGAACACGGCATTGTGCCCGTGCTGCACGGCGACGTGGTGATGGACCGTCTGCGGGGGTCCTGCATCGTATCGGGCGACCAGCTGGTGACCCGCCTTGCCGGCGCTCTCGGGGGGCGGCGCGTGGGCCTCGCAACGGACGTAGCCGGCGTGCTGCAGAACGGCATGGTCGTCCCGCGCATCGACCGGAGCGTCGCGGCGACGCTCGATGTCGGCGGATCGGGAAACACCGACGTGACCGGGGGCATGCAGGGCAAGATTGCAGAGCTCCTGGCGCTGGCCGATACCGGCATCGATTCGCATATCTTCCATGTTTCGAAGATCGGCCAATTCCTGGCCGGCACCGGGCATGGCGGAACAACGATAACCACAAAGGAGTAACCCATGACAAAAGAGACCGTCACATCCTCGCGAAAACGGGATCACCTGCTCATCTGTTGCGAACAGCCCGTCGAAGCAGGCGACGCCGGATTCGGGGACGTGCGGCTGGTCCATAACGCTCTTCCCGAGTGCAACATGGATGCGATCAAGACCGGGACCCGGTTCCTCGGTAGAGCACTCGGCTCCCCCCTCTTCATTGCAGCGATGACCGGAGGACACCCGGACACCCTCGAGGTAAACCGGCGGCTCGCACGTGCCGCCGAGCGGTATAACCTCGGCATGGGCGTCGGTTCTCAGCGAGCGGCACTGGAAAAGCCCGAACTGGAGGAGAGTTTCACCGTCGTGCGCGAGGAGGCACCGCGTGCCTTCCTCTGTGCGAACCTCGGAATCATCCAGCTCCGCGACCATGGCATCGAGTGGGCGGAACGGGCTGTCGAGATGATCGATGCACAGGCGATCGCCATCCACATCAATTCGCTACAGGAAGCGATTCAGCCGGAAGGCGATCATAACGCAGAGGGGTGCATCGAAGCGCTGCGCAACCTCTGCGAAGAGTTCTCCTACCCGGTCATCGTGAAGGAGACGGGTTCCGGCATATCAGCCGGGACCGCAAGGGTTATCCGGGGGGCAGGAGCGAGCGCCATCGATATCGGCGGCTACGGAGGCACGTCGTGGGCGAAGATCGAACGCCTGCGGGCGAACGACTCCAGGCTCGCCGATCTCGGGGAAGCGTTCCTCTCCTGGGGCATACCGACGGTGGTAAGCCTCTGTGAGGTCCGGACGGGAGGAGGCCCGATCATCGCAACGGGCGGACTCCGAACAGGTGTCGATATCGCGAAAGCCGTTGCACTCGGAGCGGATCTCGGGGGCATGGCGCTCCCTCTCTTGAAACCGGCCATGGAGAGCGAGGAAACCCTCTTTGCAGCCGTCGAGGCGATGCACCGCGAACTTCGCGTGGCGATGTTCCTGACGGGATCCCGGTCGATACGGGATCTCCGGCACGTCCGGACGTATATAACCGGCCTGACCCGGCAAATGATTGGAAACAGCGACTAACAACGAAAAAACATCCCTACAAGGAGGCTACATGGATATTGAGATCATAGCAGTGGGCGGATATAACGAAGTCGGCAGAAATATGACCGCCGTCCGCTGCGGAAAAGAGATTGTCATCTTTGATATGGGCCTGCGTCTCGACCAGGTGATGATCCACGAGGATGCTGATATCGAGAATATGCATTCCCTGGACCTGATCGAGATGAAGGCCATTCCTGATGATACCATCATGAATGCGGTAGAGGGGAGTGTCAAGGCGATCGTCTGTTCGCACGGACACCTGGACCACATCGGTGCGATACCGAAACTGGCGCACCGCTACAACGCCCCGATCATCAGCACTCCCTATACCTCGGAACTGATCAGGCAGCAGATCGCAGGCGAACAGAAGTTCGGGGTGAACAACAAGCTCTTTGCCCTGAAAGCCGGGCAGCGCTACACCATCTCCCCGCACCTGACCCTCGAGTTCGTACGTGCCCAGCACTCGATCATCGACACGGTCTTCCCGGTCCTGCATACGCCGCGGGGCGCGGTCGTCTACGCAAACGACTTCAAACTGGACCGGACGCCGGTGCTCGGCGAGCCGCCGGACTTCGCCCGGTTGCGGCAGATCGGGAAGGAGGGCGTCATCGCCCTCATCACGGAGAGCGTCAACATTGCCGACAAGGGCCGTTGCCCGAGCGAGCGGATCGCGCGGGACCTTGTCAGGGACACCATCACCAGCTATGAGGACGACAAGAACGCTCTCTTTGTCTCGACGTTCTCCTCGCACATATCCCGTGTCAAGGCCATCGCCGAATGCGCCCACGAGATCGGCAGAAAACCGGTCCTGCTCGGGCGGTCGATGGAGCGCTACAGCTCGGTGGCCGAACAACTCAAACTGGTCGGGTTCCCCGAGTCCCTCTCCATGTTCGGCAACCGCCGGACCGTGGACCGGACGCTGCGGCGGATCATGAAGACCGGGAAGGACAAGTTCCTCCCGATAGTCACCGGCCACCAGGGGGAGACGGGCGCCATCCTGACGAGGATCGTGATGGGGGATACCCCCTACAAACTGGAGAAGGGCGACAAGATCCTCTTCTCGGCGAAGGTGATCCCGAACCCGATGAATTACGGGCAGCGCTACCTGGTCGAGGCCCGGGCGAAGATGGCGGGCGTGCGGATCTTCGACGAACTGCACGTCTCGGGCCACGCCTACCGGGAGGACCACTACGAGTTCCTGCACCTCTTAAACCCGCAGCACGTCATCCCGTCGCACGGCGACATCGGGATGACCGGCGAGTACGCGAAGTTCGCGGAGGAGATCGGGTATACGCTCGGAAACGACCTCCACGTTCTCCGGAACGGGAAGAACGTCCTGATAAAGTAAGGAGACTGCGCATGACGACGCTTGAAGACTACCTGGAGAAGAATGCCGACCTGATCGACAGGGTGATCCACCGCTACTTCGGAGACGTCCACGGCGACCTCTTCCGGGCGAGCGCCCACCTGCTGCTTGCGGGGGGCAAACGGCTCCGCCCGGCGGTCGTCATACTCGCTGCCGATGCGGTGAGGAAAGGGAGCTCCGACGACCTGATCCCGGCGGCGCTCGCGCTTGAACTGACCCACAACTTCACCCTCATCCACGACGACATCATGGACGGCGACGCCGCCCGGCGCGGCGTCCCGACGGTGCACACGGTCTGGGACGAGTCGACGGCCATTCTTGCGGGAGACATGCTGTATGCGAAGGCGTTCGAGTTCATCTGCCTCTCCGACGCCTCCGACCCCGCCAAAATCCGGGCGGTGAAGATGCTTGCCCGGACGTGCACGGATATCTGCGACGGGCAGAGCATGGACATGGCATTCGAGAAGCGGGACGACGTTTCGGAGCTCGAGTACCTGGAGATGGTCGGCAAGAAGACCGGCGTGCTCTACGGCGCGTCCGCCGCCATCGGCGGGATCCTTGCGGGCGCGACCCCGGTCCAGGCCGACGCCCTCTATCAGTTCGGGGTGAACAGCGGCGTTGCCTTCCAGATACAGGACGACCTCATCGACCTTCTTGCAAGCACCGAGAAGAGCGGCAAGGACCGGGCCTCGGACATCCGGGAAGGGAAGCAGACCCTGATAGCGATCAGGGCACGCGAGAAGGGGATCGACCTCGCCCCGTACCGGAGGGCACTCACCGGCGCCGAGATCGACGATCTCATCGCCCGGCTTCAGGATGCAGGCATCGTCGAAGAAGTGCGTGCCGTCGCCCTCGAACGGGCGGGCGTCGCAAAACAGGCGCTCTCGGTCCTCCCGGACTCGGAGGAGAAGCGGCTTCTTGCGGAGATTGCCGATTTCTTCATCGCCCGGGGCAATTGATACCATGGATTCCGATATCGAGCACCTGCTCTTTATCTACGCCCTGCAGAACGCCGTGAAGCACGACGCGCCCCCGAAGAGCGGGACGGTCATTGGCACGGTGCTCGGCAAGCACCCCGAGTTCCGGAGCCGGGCCCGGGAGATCGGCCCTCTCGCAGGGAAGGCGGTCGCGGAGGTGGCGAAGATGAGCCCGGCCGAGCGCAAAAGCCATCTATCGGAGATCGCGCCCGAACTCCTCGCCGAACTCACCGAGACCCGCGAGCACTCAAGGGATCTCCCTGCCCTCGAAGGCGCCGAGAACGGCGTGGTGATGCGGTTCGCACCGAACCCGAGCGGGCCGCTGCACCTCGGGCATGCCCGGGCCTCCATCTTAAATGACTACTATGTCAGGAGATACGGGGGCCGGTATGTCCTCCGCGTCGAGGACACCGACCCGAAAAGGGTCGACCCCGAGGCATACGCGATGGTGCTCGAGGACGTCGAGTGGCTGGGGCTCGGGATCACCGATATCGTCTACCAGAGCGACAGGCTCGATATCTACTACGACTGGTGCAGGAAACTCATCGAACTCGGCGGCGCCTACGTCTGTCTCTGTGAAGGAGAACGCTTCAGGGAACTCAAACTCAAGGGGAAGGCGTGCCCCTGCCGGGAGCTGACGGTGGAGGAGAACCTGGACCTCTGGCAGCAGATGCTTGACGGGGAGTTCTACGAGGGCGACGTGACCGTCCGGGTGAAGACGGACCTCGCCCACCCCGACCCGGCGATGCGCGACTACTCAGCGATGCGGATCGTGAACGCGCCCCTCCACCCGAGGGTGGACGCCACGGTCTTCCCGCTGATGAACTTCTCGGTCGCGGTGGACGACCACCTGCTCGGGATCACCCACGTGATCCGCGGGAAGGACCATATCGCAAACACACGGAGACAGCGCTACATCTTCGATTACTTCGGCTGGAAACCGCCGGTCTACCGCCATTACGGCCGGATGGGGATATCGGGCGTCGTCCTCTCGACGTCGGGGATGCGCGAGGGGATCAACAGCGGCATCTACACGGGCTGGGACGACATCCACCTGGGGACGATGCGGGCGATCGCACGCCGTGGTATCGAGCCCGAAGCGGTCCGGAACGCCATGGTCGATATCGGTATCGGGGAGACCGATATATCGTTCTCGTGGGAGAACCTGTACTCCCGGAACAAGGAGCTCGTCGACCCGAAGGCGAACCGGTACTTCTTCGTGCCCGATCCGATCGAAGTCGTCGTGGAGGGCGCCCCACGCCACGAGGCGCATGCTGCGCTCCATCCGAACGATCCCTCCCGGGGTGTCCGCACCCTCGTCACCGAGGGAAAAGTGCTCCTCCCCCGGGCGGACATCGAAGGGAAGAGCATGGTCCGGTTGAAAGACCTCTACAACATGAAGATCGAGTGGGACGCCGATGAGCCGCGGCTCTCCTACGCGGGGGACTCGCTCGAGGAGGCCCGGCGCGAGAAGGCGCCGATCATCCAGTGGCTGCCGGCGGACGCGAAACTCCCCTGCACCCTTCTGCGGCAGGACGGGAGCCTCGAGGGGTTCTGCGAACCGCTGGTCGCCGGAGAAGTGGACAACGTCGTCCAGTTCGAGCGGATCGGGTTTGCCCGGATCGACTCGGTTGACAACGGCCGGGTGAGCGCGTACTTCGCGCACCGGTAACGGTACACACTCTTTTTCCCGCTACGAGGACCGTGCATGACGAGGCCGGCGGTCGATCGATAGGGCGAACAGGCCTTGCGGCACGGCGCTCCGATCCGCTGCCCTTCGTGCGAGAGAGACACCTCGATGCTGCCTGTTTTATCCGAAGGAACGGAAATAGCCGGGCCGCTTACGCGACATCCGCAGATCGATATGCTTATCTCGCATTGTAGTATGATCCTGTATTATTAATCTATACAAACGTAAGACTTGCCGGAGATCTTTCATGAGCGGAATCTATGTGCTGGCGTCTCTCCCCGGCGCCGGAAAGACGACCACGGCGCTGCTCCTCGAGCGCCACTTCCTCGGGCAGGACCTGCGGGTGGCCTGCCTGCAGCAGAGCAAGGGGCAGGGCGACGTGCACACCTACCTCTCGGCCGGCTGCCACCACTACACCGTGCCGCTCGAAGCGACGAAGAGCAGGGAGGCCTTCGAGCGGTGGGCGCCCCGGGGATACGACGTCCTCATCATGGAGGTCACATGCCCGTACACGCCTTTCGGAGCCCCTTACCTCACCCCCTTCGATGCCTTCAACGAGGTTGTCCCGTTCGAAGCGCGTGCGGACTGGAAGAGTTTTGTCTTCACCCAGACGCTAGAGTACTGGAAAAATTACCTCTCCACTGCTGACTTCGACCCGACCGAACTGTGGGACACCGTCCACGACAGGACCGTGCAGACGGTCGTCACCAGGGCTCCCTCGTCGCTCGACGGGCCCTGCGTCGATACCGGATTGGTCCTCCATCATCCGGAGAGGTTTGTCTGCGACACCGTCGAGCCGCGGATGATACTCCCCCGGAGCGAACGGACCGCCATCGCCGTGGGGGCGTTTCCCGGGGAGTACCGGGAGATCTTTCCGAACCTGACGTGGTACCGGTTCGATTACGCATCCTTTCTGCAGGAATTCCGGGCGGGGACCTGCGACGTCGCGATCATCGGTATGTGCCTGAACGAGAACCTTAAATTCCGCGACCGGCCGGAACAGCCGTCGATCATCTGTTATCAGCCCTCCGTCTACTGCGATCTCAAGAAACATCCCAAAAATTTGCCCTTGAAGGATAGCTTCGGCAGTATACTCTCAGCCATCCGCGAGCGGGCCGTGGGCGAGCCGATCGCCTCCGATGGAGGCGCCTATTCCAGTTACAACAACCGGTTCTGGACCTACCGGCATTATCCCGACAGCGAGATGGTCTGGCGGGAGGAGAACGTTATTTTCTGCAACGGCTGGGTCCTGCCGCAGTACCTGATCCGCGATGGATTTCTGGAGGTGGCGTGAATGGGAGGAGGAGGCAACCCGCCGGTAGTGACCCTGATCGAGCCGGAAGATCCGGACGTCGGCGATCCTGTCGGGGCGGAGCGAATGTTTACGGCCGAGTGCGACCAGCCAGCGACGTTGACGTTCTACTTGAACGGCGACCCGGTGCACACGAGCGATCCGGGCGTCCAGCAGGCATCATACACCTTCCCGAGCGCTCCGCTGGGGCAGCACATGGTCCGGGTGGTCGCGGCGAACGAGAACGGGACGGGGGAGAATTACTGGACCTGGAACGTGTTCGACGCTGATACACCAATTGGTTCATGCGGTCCGGCTCAGGAGGTTAAGCCGAATGCCGTGGCAAAACTCAATTCGGCAGAATTGTATCAAAGAAGCAATGGCACCCGTTATGTTACAGTAGGTTGGTATGTAGGTGGATGTTATGCGTACAGTAAGGAGTTCACTGCTACGAGATGCGAACTCAGTACAACGATCAAAGTGAGTTGGTCTGGCGGTTCGAATGAGATCGTAAAGCCTGTCTATACTGATTATTGCATACAATCTGGTACAGACAACATAGAGGTCTCTTCTTCAGCTTCCTCTTATTCTGTCGAAGTGAAAATGCACACTGAATGCTGGGTCTGGGTCGTCGTATGGACAAACATTGGCAGGGAGGACGCTTCTGCTTCCTGCGTCATCCACGTATGATAGGTATGAAAGGTGTCGGATGGACCTGAAGGTAATATGCCTCTGTCAGTTGCTCTTGATCGCCGCCATCCCTCCGGCGACGGCGGCAACGATCATCCAGGTGACGAACGATTCGTCAATCGATTCGTACCCGTTCTGGTCGCCGGACGGGAGATACATCGCATTTACCTCATATAGCAGCGACGGCGTGGCCGTCCTCCGGGTGACGGAGCCAGATGGACGGGACACGGAACAGACGAGAGAAGATCGTGCGTGGGAGTTTGCGCCGTTCGACCCCTGGTCCCCAGACGGGAAAACTCTCCTTTTTCTCTCCGCCGACGCGAACCTCTGGAGAATGAACCCGGACGGGACCGAAAGGATGCGCCTAACCGAAGGGGGTCGGATCGTTCCTGGCCTGCCGCTCGCGGGGTATGGGGCCGACTGGAGCGACGACGGGAGGCAGATTGTCTACACCTCCTGCCTCTTCGACAATTCGGCTGTCTGGAAGACATTTGTGGCAACCGCCGCGGAAGGGTCGCCTGCAGTGAACTACTCGGATATCCGGAAAGACGCCGACATCTGGATCATGGATGCGGACGGCAGCAATAAGAGCCAGCTGACGACCGGCGGGGATGCACGGCTCCCCCTCTGGCAGCCCCACGGTGACCTGATCGCATACCTTTCGACGAAATCCGGGAGCCAAGAGGTCTGGGCAATGGACCGCAACGGGAGAGCGGAGCAGATAACGTTCTTCGAAGGGGATGTAACCGGGTATGCCTGGTCGCCGGACGGGAGTGCGATCGCCTGCGTTGTCGCTTCTCTGTCGGGAGTATGGGAATCTTCTCTATGGATTGTCCCCCTCGACGGATCGGGTGCACAACAGTTGACCTCCGGGAGCCTTGATCAGTCCCCGGTCTGGTCGCCCGACGGGGGCAGAATCGCATTTGGATCGATGTCGCGGAACCAGTCGGCGCTCTGGGTGATGAAGAGCGACGGTTCGGACCTCGAGCCGCTCACTCCCGGCAACTCCATAATGCACCAGTGGTCGCCCGACGGCCGGATGATTGCCGCCAGCGACGGCGACGATATCTCTATCATCGTGCTTGACGACCGGACGGCGCCCACATCCCCGGGGTTCGGGGTTACAGGAGCGCTGGCGGCGCTCGTTCTCCTCCCGATACTCGGCCGGAGATCCGGGAGGCGGTCATGAGCGATGCCGAACGGTTTGGAAACTCTGGTCAACCTTCCACCTCCCTCGAAGTGGCACGCAGCAAGAAAACTTCGAACAATGGGCGCCGACAGGCTGCGATCTCAAGACGAGGGAGAAGAAGTTATCTGGGAAGATTAAGGGCCTTCTCATGGGCTGTTCAGGGGATATACCCCTGTAGCAGTTTGGGTGGCAGTTGTTGGGCGGAATGCTGCTTTAGCACGGGTCCTATAAGCATTCCTCAACAATTCCAGGTAACAGTGTGCTTAAAATTGAATGGCAGAGTGTACATGTCGGTAGGGGGGTTGAAGCATCCCTTAAAGTTTCCGTTGAAATTCCTACATTAAATATGAGCGAAACCATATTCGAAGAAGACTTATGCCAGCAGCACGGCGGTCTGTTACCAGAAATTGACGAAAAAGTATGGAACCATGAAACAATTTATCGCTCTACTTCTGTCTATGATATCGGAGGTGGATCGCATCGAGTGAAGGTCAGGGTGAGAGGACGAGCAGAGACCACTACCGAGAACACGTGTGTCGCATCTGAATTTAACGAAGATTTCAATGGGGATGGCTACGTCGAAATAATTGGAGTCTATGTAAAGGAGTGCTAACGTGTCGATCAATGAAATGCCAGGACATCTCTTCAAAAATCTCCTCAAACTGCTGTTCCACCCGATTCAATTCTTCGAGAGCATGCCGGAGCATCCGCGCCTCCTGCCGCCGCTGCTCCTCATACTGGGCATCTGTTTGATCCAGACGGCATGGTATTTCCAGGTAATCTTGGCTGGAATAGAGCAGCTGCTCGGAGGAGCGGGAATTTTTCCTACAAAAGGATATATTTTCTGGTCAATTATACAAATCATGCTCGGTCCTGTCTTTCACTGGGCTACCTTTACCGCCATTATTTTCGTGATATCAGCTCTGCTTCGCGGTAAAGGGTCTTTCTCCCGGCTTTTTGCGTACACAGCGTATGGTATCCTTGTGGGATATATGATCAGTCTTATTCAGGCAATCTTCAGTATTCTCACCGGGCGACAGATCATGCATGAAGTGTCTCGTTTGATGATGGGCTCTGGCTACCTCTCTTTCCCAAATATTTCAACCGATCCCACAATAGCGGCATTCTGGATGGTTTTCTGGTTAATAGGCACCATCGGCTTTGTATGGACGTTCATTGTCTATGTCGCAGCCACCCAGTATGGCAGATATATCCCTCGAATCCATGCACTTCTCACCGTTATTCTGGCGTTCGTCTGTATGTATGGCGTAGTATGGATGCAGGTACTATTCGTTCGACATCTGATAATATGATTGTACCGAGGTGCCCGGTCAGGAGTGCTTGAGGATATGAAGGGGCAGGAGAGATATGAGACTGAGGGGGGAGAGCCCCCGGTGATGACACTGGTCGACCCTGTGAAAGACGGCACGGACCTTCACGGCATTGTGCAACCAGCCCGTCACGCTGACATCTCCCTAGAGAGTGATCCACGCTGCGCCCACAATCCACCCAGCACACTGTTTTTCCAGCACGAAGAAGAGGTCGGACGATGAGAGCCCCTCACACCATTCACCGGGGTAACCCATTAATAACAAAATGTTCAAGATCGTATACAACGGCTGCAATATGAAGCGAAATACATTCTATCTCCTGGCCGGCATCGTTGCGCTTGCCGAGGTTGGCATCTTCTGGCTATCGGTGGAGATCGAGAGGCCGATCCTGATCCAGATTGCGTTCGTCCTCGGGGTTCTCCTGATCTACGGGGCGCGAAGGATGGTCGAAGACAGGGTCGAGGACGAGCGGACGGCAATGATTACTCAGAAGGCGGCGCTCCGGACGCTGGAGGTCTTCTGGGTGGTCTTCTTTATGCTCAGCCTCGGGAGTGCGGTCGCTGCGTTTTCGAGGCCGCTCGGGCTGCGTCCTCCCCCTCCACCGGACCCTAACACTACACATACTCTGATAATGCGGATAACGGAGCCCGACGTCCTGCCGTTCGATCTCTTCGGCAGGTTTGCCGTAGGCCAGCTGGTCCTCCTCTGCCTGATGATCTTCCTGTACGTCGGATTCCGGGTATACTACGCCCGCAAGTACGGAGAATGGGATACCGATGAAGAACAGGATTAAGGTCTACCGGGCGATGCACGACCTGACCCAGGAGGGGCTCGCAAACGAGCTCGGGGTCACCCGGCAGACCGTCCTCGCTATCGAGAAGGGGAAGTACGACCCGTCGCTCGACCTCGCCTTCAAGATCGCCAGGTTCTTCGGCGTCACGATCGAGGACATCTTCCTCTACGGCGATACGGCAGAGCAGAAATAGCCCCGGGGATCCCTCCCGAAGAACGGGGGCCGCTGCCGCTATCGTTTCTTAACGGCCCTGACGACGGAGCGGAACAGTAGATCTGCACCCTCTCCTCACCCTTTGCGCAAGGAAACTGCCGCAAAACCAGTTTTCGTTTTTAGAGCCGGTCTTTCGGAAGGACTCCTGAGGGCATGCCGCCCCCTACAGGCCATGCAGAAACAGCGGCAATAGGTAACATTTTAATAACAAAATGTATAATATACTTTACGTGGCGTGTCGGTCCCGCCGTCCCCCGCGGCGGGGCCACCGCCCGGAGCAGAATGGAGGTACACACGTGAAAGGAAGCCCTGTCACATCATGAGTCGCACCGTGCCCTGCACCCGCGCACTCCTGCTCGAGGGACGGGGCTCCGACATGACCGAGATGCAAACCCTGTGGAGGACGGCGAAACAGAAGCCGCCCGCACCCAGTCCGTGAGCGGTTCGGCGAGGAGCATCAGGACATGCTCCCGGATAGGGGTGCTAAAACTGCTGAGTAAGGAAAACCGTCACGTCAGGATACCGGCAGAGGAGGAAGGGGAGATTCCGTCACCGCTTCTCCGACGGCGACGAACGAGGAGAATTATCGGGCAGCAGCATGGTAAATATCACCCGCTCAGCGCCCGGGAGTCGACTGTGCGATACACACCGCCTGAACGATCAAACTCACCATAATTCATAAAACGTCCTGCCGCCCGGCCATCACCTCCCCTCTTCTATCCTTTCCCGGGGCACGGCGCAGGCGATCTCGCCTGCGTGTCGTTTGATTACAAACCCTGCACAACCCCCGACCGGCGCACGATCCGGGGACGCCGACGGTTCAGCAGGAGGAACCGGAACGTACCCGTAAGCCGGAACCCTCTTGCGCGAGATGTCAGGCCCACCCACCATTATGTTCAAGTATCTGGGCAATAAGTAACCTATAAATAACAATATGTAAAACGTAGCTTACATTGTCGGCAGCTCTCCCCGCACATTCCGGGAAGGACGCGACATCAGAGCAGCAGATTCACAGCGAGTGAACAGACCATGAAAACTGCCAGAACGATACCAGAGCAGCACCGATGCCGTGCAGGAACCGCCATGCGCCGGAGGCAGAGCCGATGAAACGTAACCTCTGCATCCTGCTCCTCCTCCTGTCGGCAATCGTGGGTGCTGCGGCGGCGGCCGAAACGTCGTCGGCGGAGGAACAGATCACGGTCACCGGGGTCACCGTCAATCCCGACGCGTTCATGCGCGGGGATACGGGCACGGTGACGGTCGAGATCAAGAACACCGGGGAGACGGGCGTTGCCATCAGCAGGGCCGAACTGTATCCCAACGGGATCGCCGTCGTCAACGACAAGACCTACGATTCGGTGGGCATCATCGGCCCCGGGAACACCATGTCGTTCACGTTCACCGTGAGGGCCGATACCACGGACGGCATATACTATCCGGTCTTCTACCTGGACCTCCGGGACAGCGGGAGCGTCCGCTACTCCGTTCCGGTGACGGTTGAGAGCACCGAGATCCGGGTCAATGTCGTCGACGCCCCGGAGACCTACCCGGCAAACAGCGAAGACACCATCGTTCTCTCTATCGGGAACCCCCGCGAGAACAGCGTGAACGGCGTAACCGTCACCCCGACCGGCGAAGGCATCAGGTCCACCCAGACGGCCGTCTTCCTTGGAGCCCTCTCGCCGGACGAGGAGAAGAACGCCTCGTTCCGGATCCTGGCGTCGCAGTCGACCGAACTCACCTTCGACGTCTCCTACCGGAACGGGATCAACGAGCACCACGCCACCCTGACCGTCCCCGTTGAGATCGGCCAAAGAGTGGTCGAGCCCGACATGGTAGTCAACAACATCGAGGTCGCCCGGAGCGGCAGCACGGTCACGCTGACCGGCGACGTGACCAACGCCGGCCTGAAAGACGCCTACTCAGTCAAGGTCACCGTCGATGACCCGGCAACCGCAACCGACCCCTACCCGGTCTACGTCGTCGGGGGGTTGGAACCCGATGACTTCTCGAGTTTCGAGGTCACGTGCAGCGCACAGGGCGCGTCTTCCATCCCGCTCGTCGTCCAGTACCGGGATGAGGACGGCAAAACCTTCACGGAGACCGTGACAGTCTCCCTCTCATCCGCAGGACAGACATCGGAGCCGGGTACGGGCGACGAGATCCAGGCCGGCGTCAGCGGCGGCCCCCAGGGTGGAAGAGGAGGTATGGGCATGTTCGGATCGTTCGGCAACGGGTTTGCTCAGATCCCGGTAGTCGAGATCCTCCTCGTGATCGTGGGGGGCGTGGCTGTCGCCGTCGCATGGCGGAAGGGGTACTTAGGGAAGATCCGTGACCGGTTCCGCAAATAATCCGGAGGACGAAGACGCATGAGCAGTCCGGTTATCGAACTCGACGACGTCACGAAGGTCTATCCCCTCCCTGCGGGCGACGTTGTGGCGCTGAACGGGATATCCCTCAGCATCGACGAGGGGGAGTTCGTCGCCATCATGGGGCCGTCGGGGTCGGGGAAATCAACCCTCCTCAACCAGATCGGGTGCCTTGACCGTCCCACGTCCGGCAACTTCTTCCTCGACGGGAAGAACATCAGGGAGATGGACGACCGGGAACTGACCGATCTCCGGCTCTCTTCCATAGGCTACATCTTCCAGAAGTTCAATCTCATCCCGCTTCTCTCCGCCTACGAGAACGTCGAGTACCCCTACATCATGAAATACCGCAAAAACGACGATACCGGGAGAGTGCGGGACCTCCTCGCGCTGGTCGGGATCGACGAAAGCCTCTCGACCCATAAACCGAACGAACTCTCGGGCGGTCAGCAGCAGCGGATCGCGATCGCCCGGGCGCTCGTGAACGACCCGGCGATCCTCCTCTGCGACGAACCGACCGGAAACCTGGACACTCAGACCGGCGCCCAGATCATGGAGGTGCTCTCAGATCTCCACAGAAAAGGCCGTACGGTCATCATGGTAACTCACGAATCCGAGATCGCGGCATATGCAGAACGGACGATCGTAATCCGGGACGGGAGGGTGGCATGATCGGGAACGACATCATCCTCGCGCTCTCGGCGCGGAGCGTCCGGCTCCACTTTCTCAGGTCGGTCCTTGCCGCTCTCGGCATCGTGATCGGCGTCGTCTCCATCGCCTCGATCGGGATGATGGGGGCAAACATGACGCTTTCCGTCACGGAGGAACTCTCCGATATGGCAAACAAACTCACCGTCACCTCGTACACCGGGGGCGGTGGCGGCATGATGGCGGGACCGGGGGGAGGCGGAGGCGGCAGCGACTCCGACGACGATGAAGACGTGATCACCGAGGACGAGTTCAAGGACATCCAGCGTATCGTCGCGAAGTACGGGACTGCCTATACCGTCAGGTCCGAATCCGACCAGATCGAGGTCGGATCGGAAGAAGGGAGGGCGACCATCTACGGCCTCGACCCCGATATCATCCGCGAGATCCTCACCGTCGAGGAAGGAGAGTACCCGAAGAGCACGGCCTCGGTGGTCGTCGGGCCGACGCTTGCCGAGCGGCTCGACCTCAAGATCGGGAGCAAGATCGATATCGGCGATCCCGACGAAGGGTCCACCACGACCGTCCGGGTCGTCGGCATCCTCGAAGAGCGCGGCATGACGATGGACCTCTCCACGGATATGGCGATCATCGGCACCGACAAGCTCTTCACCGGCATCTACGGCGGCGAGGGCGAGTACAACCAGGTCAACGTCGTCGTGGACGACTTAGACAACATCGATACGGTCGAGACGGCGATCGAGGACGAACTCAACAAGAAAGAGGATACCGTCACCGTCCAGGACAGCAGCCGCATGACGGAGAGCATCACCGAGACGGTCTCCACGATGACGACGTTCGTGATGGCGATTGCAGGGATCTCGCTCCTCGTTGCCGCAGTCTCGATCTTCAACGTGATGATGATGTCGGTGAACGAACGGATACGGGAGATCGGGATCCTCCGCTCCATCGGGACGCAGCGGGCCGAGATCCTGCGGATGTTCATCTACGAGGCGGGGATCCTCGGCCTCGTCGGAGCAGTCATCGGTGCCGTCGCGAGCCTCATCATCGGCTACGTCGTCGTGCTCGGCATGGTCGGCACCACTGAGTACTTCTTCGCGGCCGGGAGTCTCATCTACGTCCCGGAGGCCATGGTCATCGGCGCCGCGATCTGCATCGTCACCGGAGTCTACCCGGCATGGCGGGCATCGAACCTCGACCCGATCGAGGCGCTGCGGGCCGAATAAGAGTGTGAAGGAGGATGAGTCCCATCCTCCCCCATCGGGAGCGCTCACGGCTGCCGAACCGCCGGCCTCTCCGCCTGTCCGGCGAGTTCCCGGAGTACTGCCCGCGCGAGATCGACGTTGCCGTAGTCCCGCTCCGCGACCACGTCCCGGATGCAGGCCGGCACCTCGACAAACCGCTCCGCCTCCCGGATCTCGGAAGCGAGCGCCTCAAGGCTCCTCTTCTCCCGCATCCGGTCCCGGTGCCAGGCCGCTGACCCCCGCTCCGGGTCGATTGCGAGGACCGCCTCGTAGCAGTCCGCCGCCTCATCATACCGGCACATGACCCCGAGCACCCACCCCCTGCTCTGCCAGGCGAGGATATGCTGCGGGTCCAGCGCGAGCGCCCGATCACAGCAGGCGATGGCGTCGTTGTGCTCCCCCAGACGTGCGAGAGCGTATCCCTTTCTCTGCCAGGCCGTCGCATCCCCCGGATCGAGAGAGAGAGCCCGGTCAAAGCAGGCGGCCGCCTCGTCGTAGCGGCCGGCTTTGATGAGGACAAAACCTTTCCGCCTCCATAGAACCGGGTCGTCGGGGGAGAATTCAAGGGCCTTATCGTAACAGACGACCGCCTGGTTGTAGTTCCTGGTGCTGCAGAGAGCCTGACCTCTGTGGTACCATGCTCCGGCACCCTCTTCTCTAGTCGCCATCGGGTCCCTTGGGGAGACCAACCCATAAGAACCTAACCCGTACTCCCGCAACGAATAAGACCGGTCGAACGAGAGATACCTGTATTATGGCAGACAGGATTCTTGTTGCCTATGCCACCCGCTACGGCTCGACCGCAGAGGTGGCGGAGGCGATCGGCGACGAACTCCGCAAATCCGGCGTTGAGGTCGATGTCAGGCCGGTGGATGAAGTCCGGGATCTCTCTTTGTACCGGGCGGCCGTCATCGGAAGCCCGATCTACATGGGGAAATGGCTCCCGGAGCCGCAGGTATTCATCGAGAAAAACCAGCAATACCTGCGCACCATCCCGGTCGCCTACTTTGCCGTGGGGCTCACGGTCGCAGAGGGAGGGGGCGAGATCCTCAGGAAAGCGGAAGCATCGATGGACCCGGTCAGGATGCTCGTTAACCCCGTAGATGTCGGCGTCTTTCCAGGCAAACTGGTGAGCGGCAACCTATCCTTCACCGACCGCACCATAATCAAGCTTATCAGGGCAAAAACCGGAGACTTCCGCGACTGGGAATCCGTATGCTCCTGGGCGGGGGCGGTGCGCTCGAAGATCGTGCCGGCGTGACCTCCGCCGCCATCCCATTTTTTCCAGAACGAGGGGGAGCGGGCATACCTTCCCACAAAAAGAGGGGCGTTGCGGTACCCGCAGGGGGCAGACGAGGATGACGACGACAGAGTAAGAATAAAAACGGTATCTAACCAGGTGTCGCCACGGAGAAACCTATAAGTAACACCATTCCATATCACTGCACACCATGACCCAGAGAGGGGCTTATTCAAGCCCTCTATTCAAAAATAGCCATTTAAAGCGCTCAAAACCGCCGGGGCGCCGGGAGATCCAGACGATCCTGGCATGTCTCATCACGCTCTGTCTCATCACCGGAACGGGGCAGGCGTACAACCAGAACAACACTACCGGTACGTCACAGGACGGGATACAGATCGGGACAAAACTCTATCTTTACACCGGAGACGGGACTGGAACAAGTTCCTCAGGAGGATCCAATGGAGGTGGGGCGCATACCGCCGTCCTGCTCTGGACTTACACGTTTCCGGCCGCCGTAACGGCGATAGATATGCCGACCGACGGATCCGCCGTGGTGGTCGGCACCGCCGGCGGGAATGTCACCCTCTTAAACAGCAGCGGCACGGCGCTCTGGACCTGGCGATCCGGTGCTCCGGTCACCGGGGTTGGAATCTCCGCCGGGGGGGACGCCGTTGCAGCCGGAACCGGCGAGCGGCTCGCGATGCTTGATGCGGGCGGCCGGGCCCTCTGGACGATGGAAACAGGGAGCAGGGTGCTCGGGGCGGACATCTCTCCGGACGGAGACTACTGCGTTGCAGGAACCACCGCAGGGGACGTCCTCCTGACCGGAAACCGGGGAGGACTCCTCCGGAAGATGGCGCTTGAAAGCGCCGTTACTGCCGTCGCAATCGGTTCGAACGGTACGCTCACGGCGGCCGGAACCGAGAACGGCACGATCGGGCTCCTGAATGACACCGGAACCGTGCTCTGGACGTACGATGCGGGCAGCGCTGTGCAGAGCGTCTCGATGACCGACGGATGGGATGCCGTCGCCGCCGGAACCGCGGGATCTACAGTCCTCCTGCTGGGCGGCGGGGGCAGAGGGGAGCCGGTATGGACGGGTGACGGGGGGATCAACGCGGTCCGTCTCGACCCCCACGATAGCATGATCGGCGCCGGGACAGGTGACGGGCATGCATACCTCCTGACCGACGCCGGGGTCCGGACCTGGGACTACGGCAGAGTCCGGAGCCCGGAGGGAGAGGACCGCGCCGTCACCGGGATTGCGTTCTCATCACCGGCAGATTACCTGGCCGTCGGCTCCGATAACGGGAACGTCTACTATTTCGCCTTCACCTCGCAAGCCCCCCCGACCGTGACCCTGGAACCGGAGACGGCAACCTCCAACCCCGATCATTCGGCAGCGCTTTTCGCCGGGATGCAGGCTGCCCCTGATTCGGGATCCAAAACGAACCCCACGGACGATCCGGCTCCGCAGGGGGCCCCGGGGTTCTGCGCCGCCGCAGGTCTCGGTGCCGTGGCGGTTGCTGCCGCTTTGCGGCGCAAAGGCCGGTAACGGCGTTCAAGGATCCCGAAACCCTTTTCCCGCCCGGGTCCTTCGAACCACAAGAAAAAGGCGCTTATAGGGTGGCCGCTCACTTATAAAAATCACAAGGTGAACCGGGTGAATAAGTATTCTTTTGTCGCCAGAATGCCCGACAAACCGGGCGCGCTGCACCGTGCGGCCGAGATCGTCAAGTCCTATTCGGGCAACATCATCCGCATCCAGTACGACCGCAGGATCGATCCCGCCACGGTCTTTTTTGAGGTGGCCGCCACACCGGAGAGTTACTCCCGGATGAAGAAAGACCTCCACGCAATCGGCTACCTCTAGGAATCCCTGCCCACGCTCGGGTTCCTCAAGTTCTCCGTATACGTTCCTCACGAGCCCGGATCCCTCTTCGAACTCCTCACCTACATCACCGAAGCGGGGGCAAACATCGCCTACATCGACTTCGACGACCGCCGGCACGACCCAGGTAGAGTCACCATCAGCCTGAACGTCGAAGAGACCGCGATCGTCGAGAGCCTGCTCGACCGGCTGAAATCCCGCTACCGGCTCGAAATCCTCGAGTACGACACCACCGGCGAGAAACTCGACGACACGGTCTTCTACGTCAGGTTCGCCCAGGCGGTGCGGGGGCTGATCGGGACGGCCGAGGACGAGTTCCTGCTCTCACTCCTGCAGGACGTCAACCACATCGTCCAGGAACTCAACAGCCTCGGCCAGAACCCGAAGGAGGTCTTCGAGTGTATCCTGCTCACGGGCCGAACGCTCCGGGACACCACCGGCGACCGGTTTTACGCGGACGTCCAGCGCATCAGCCTCGCCGACGACGTCGAGGTCTTCTGCTTCCAGATGCCCGGCGGCGGGAACATCTTCCTGCTCCGTTCCCCGGACGAGACCGTGATGATCGATACCGGATACGGGATATACCATGAGGACGCCGTGCGGATGTTCCGGCACTACGGCCTCGGGGATCCCGGGAAGATCCGGAGGATCTATATCACCCATGCCGATGCCGACCACTGCGGGGCGGGGGGGCTCTTCGATGCGAAAGCGTATACGCACACCGGGTCGCTCGAGATCATCCGCCGGGCGAACCGGGCATACGGGTCGCGCAGCGAGTCCTCGATCCTCGAGGAGGTCTACACGACCGTCATCAACCTCTTCTCGCACTTCACTCCGCCCGGGGATCCCGAGACCTTCCCGGCGGAGAAGATCGGCACACGCTCGATCTTTCCCGTCATCGCACGCTTTGCGATCCACGACCTCGAGTTCGAGGTTCTCGAGTCCCTGGGCGGGCACATGCACGGCCAGGTCTACTTCTTCTGTCCCGGGCACGGGATCATCTTCACCGCCGATACCCTGATCAACTTCGGGAGTCTCGACGAAGACCGGAAACGCTACAACTCGCTGGCCGACTTCCTGGTGACGTCGGTCAACGTCGACAGCGACTGCGCACGCCGGGAGCGCAGGGCGCTGATCGAGCTGATCAGGGACCTTGACGAGGAACTCGCCCCGACCGGCCGCCGGTGTCTGGTCGCATGTGGCCACGGCGCCGTCTCAGTTCTCAAAGACGGAAAACTGGAAGCCGTCGGACCGGTCGAGCACTACCGGGCAAAAGAGTCGAGAGAGCGTTAGGCGGCAGCCGGCCGCCGCTCCCCCGCCAGTGCAATCCCCGCACCGAGAACGACCAGGAGCCCGCCGACCAGCAGCACCAGGGAGTCCAGCTGGACCAGGAGGAAGAGGCTTGAGATGATGCCGACGACCGGAATGATCGGCAGGAACCCGATACTCCCCGGTATCCGGAAGGGCCGGACCACATCCGGCGCACGGTACCGGAGCAGGATCACGGATGCGTTGATGACGACGAATGTCACGAAGAGCGTGAAGTTCGTGACGTTCGCAACGAAATCGATCTCGCCGGCAAAGAGGAAGACCATGGAGGCGAGTGCAACCGCGACGATGGCCGTCCAGGGCGTCCGCGTCCGGTGGTGCACCCGGCCGAGGAACGCCGGGAGCGAGAAGGATGAGGCCATGCCGTAGATGATCCGGGACGACGCCATCATCATCAGGAGCGCGGTGTTTGCCGTGGCGAAGAGGGCGATGACGGAGATGATGGTGAACGCCGCAGGGCCGAGAGCGACGGACGCGACGTCGGCGAAGGGCGCCCTCGAGGCGGCGAGCTGCTCGGAGCCGACGACCGAGACGGCGGCGAGGGAGACCAGGATATAGAGGAGGACGGAGATGGCAAGCGCGATAATCAGGGCGATGGGGATGGTCCGCTCCGGGTTTCTGGTCTCCTCGGAGAGTTTCACCATCTCCTCAAACCCCATGTAGGCAAAAAAGACGAGTGCGGACGCCTGCAGGAGGCCAGGGACCCCGAGAGGCATATCGAGGTAGTCCACCCGCCCAAGGTGCGGGAGGCCGATCAGGATGACCATGACGATGCCCCCGACCTCGATGAGGGTCAGGGCGATGGCGACCCGGGCGGTCTCCTTGATACCGGAGAACAGGATTCCGGCGAGGAAGAGGATGATCAGGATCGCGGAGGGGATGACCGGAAAGCCGACGAGGTCCGAGAAGTAGCCGGCGAACCCGAGCGAGACGGTTGCGGCGCCGAGGATGCCGGAGAAGATGATCAGCCACCCGATGACGAACGCAAGCTTCCTGCCGAAGGCGTTCGAGACGTACTCGAACTCGGCGCTCGCACGGGGATACATCGACGAGAGCTCGGCATAGGCGAGGGCGCTGAACGCGGCGATGGTGGCGGCGATGGCGAACGTCAGCCAGACGGCGTTGCCGGCCATGCCGGCCGCTTCCCCCAGCAGGGCGTAGATACCGGCCCCGAGGATGATCCCCACACCCGAGAGGGTGACCGCAGGCAGCCCGAGTTCGCGCCGGAGTTTCGTGCCGGGATCCGGGGCGTCCGATTCCTCTTTTAGCATACGTACAATCCTATGTTTCTGCACCATTTATGGGTATCCGGGGACGGTCGCCGGGTCCGCACCGGGAACGGAACGGCCTTTCGGGAGGGGCGTGCAGAAAGCGGATGATGCACCGGCGACCGGTCCGGGGGGTAACGTGGAGGCCCCCCCTGCGGCCGTCCAGGTGATTCCCGCGGTCTCCCGGGCGGATGCAGTGATAAAGGGGCTACGGTCAGGATTCCGAATCCGGGCGCAATCCATATATATCCGACCCGCCCATGCGGCCCTCCCTGCAGAGTAGGGGGGAGTGATCGGATGGCACAGAACGTTATCGATATCCTGAAACAGGAGCACGAAATGGTGCTCTCGCAGCTCTCGGAACTCTCGAACAAGGGCACGAGCAACCGGGAGCAGAAGTACAACTCGTTGAAAGAGAAACTCATGCCGCACATGATCGGGGAGGAGCAGACCGTATACCCGAAACTCATGGAGTCAGGGATGCAGGAGATGGCCCTTGAGTCGATCGAAGAGCACAACGCGGTCAAGACGCTGCTTTCCCAGCTCGACAGCGCGTCCATGTCGGAGGAGGACGTCTGGGTGGCGAAACTGACGGTGATCCAGGAGAACGTGAAGCACCACATCAGCGAGGAGGAGCATATCTTCCCCGAGATGCAGCAGAAGATGGGCAGCGACGAACTCTCGAACCTCGGCAACCGGTACGAGGAAGCAAAGAGAAGCGCGATGCCGGTTGCGGCGCGCTGAACGATCGGGCGCTATCGATGCGGGCGGGTGTGCAAGCATCGAAGCCCCTATTTTTTGGCCGGTTAGAATCCGGCGAAATCGTTAAGTACCGCATCCTCTATTCTTCATTCGGATGGAGGACACGTATGCCGCAGATTCTTGAATTAATCAGGGACGACCACGACTTTATCAGGGGTCTCTTCGATGAGCTCGCGGGCAACCCCGAGACCAGGGATGTCCGGTGCATTACGCTCCACCGCGAGCTGCCGGGGCACGTATACGCGGAAGAGGCCACACTCTATGCGCGGCTCCGGGACATGGTGCCGGAAGAGATCCGGCAGTCGATTGAGGAGCATATCGACATTCGCGAAACGCTCGCCCGGTTCGAGGTGATCCCCCTCAGGGACGACGCATGGATGCCGGCGCTCGTCGATCTCCGGGAACGGGTCGAGGCGCACTTCGCCTCGGAGGAAGGGGATGTCTTCACCCGGGCAGAGCACCATCTCAGCCCGGCGGAACTCTTCGGTTTGGGGGAGATGTTCGAAGAGGAAAAACAGAGAGCGGCACAGTTCGTTGTAGTATAACCGCAGGTATCGAAGAGACACGGACAGGAACAGGCCCGGTGGAGGCGAAAACAACGACACCTCTCTCTACCGGAACAAAACAGGAGGTATATCAAAGAAACGTGCGTTACTCAAAAACTGACGACAAGAAACAGCGAACGCTCGCATAATAACGACTCAGAAAAGCAATCTTTCAGTGTAAAGGGAGGTAATAGCAGCGAGTTGCGCTTCCCGAGGGCTCGCGCACCTCAGTACCACACATCACGTGAGAGGGCTTAACTTCTGGGTTCGGAATGGGTCCAGGTGTTTCCCCTCTGCTATGGCCGCTATTACCACGTGATCGAACATCCTGACGGATGCCCGACCGGGTCGAAAATCCTTGCGGATTTTCTCCTCGATCGGTCGCTAGTGCGACCGACCGAAAGCCAAGGCCCGGACTTGAACCGGGGTGTAGTTGATCTGCAGTCAACCGCGTGGCCGCTCCGCCACCTTGGCAAGCTGTGTTACCTCACTATATTGTCGCCCAATCTATTTAAGGGTTACACCCTTACCAGATTCGGCCATGAGGGCTTTTTGGGTGCGTACTCCGGATTTCGTCTGAGTTCAGCGGAAGGCATCGGACGTTAGTACCTGCGGACTGAACATGTCGTTGCCTTCATGCTTACATCCCAGGCCTATCAAGCGGGTCTTTTACCCGTGTCCTCAACGGAGTCTCTTTTTAGGTCAGGTTTCAAGCTTAGAT